>CAYLNA010000009.1:0-23854 GCA_964384665.1 uncultured Desulfovibrionaceae bacterium
CGGCACAGGTTCGGCGTCTTGCGGCTGATCTCGTCGAAAATGTCCAGGGTCAGATCCAGCTCGGCCTCGCGGAACACGGCCGGCAGGTGGAGCACGGTGTTGGTGGAGCAGCCCAGGGCCATGTCCACGGTCACGGCGTTGGCCACGCTCTGGGCGGTGACAACGTCGCGCGGCCGGATGTTTTTTTCGACCAGGGTCATGACCTGCATGCCGGCCTGCTTGGCCAAACGAATACGGGCGCTGGTCGGCGCCGGGATGGTGCCGTTGCCGGGCAAGGCCAGGCCGATGGCCTCGGACAGGCAATTCATGGAATTGGCCGTGAACATGCCCGCGCAGGACCCACAGCCCGGACAGGCGCATTCTTCCATGGTTTCAAGCTCGGCCTCGGTCATGGCCCCGGTCTTGACCTTGCCCACGCCCTCGAAAACCGTGATCAGGTCCACGGCCTTGCCGTCGAGCTTGCCGGGCAGCATGGGACCGCCGCTGACGATGATGGACGGAATGTTCAGGCGCAGCATGGCCATGAGCATGCCGGGCACGATCTTGTCGCAGTTGGGAATGAAGACCAGGCCATCGAAGGGCACGGCCGTGGCCGAGATCTCGATGGAATCGGCGATGAGTTCGCGGCTGGGCAGGCTCATGCGCATGCCTTCGTGATTCATGGCCAGACCGTCGCAGACGCCGATGGTCGGGAACTCCATGGGCGTGCCGCCGGCCATGCGGATGCCGTCCTTCACGGCTTGGGCGATGGTGTCCAGGTGCATATGGCCGGGAATGATTTCATTGGCCGAATTGACCACGCCGATGAGCGGGCGGTTCATCTCCTCGCGGGTCAGACCGAGAGCGAAGAGCAGGGAACGATGGGGCGCCTTTTCCAATCCTTTGAGCATCTTATCACTACGAGACATGGGTCTATCCTTTCGGTTTAATTGCGCAGGGCGACCTTGGAACTGACCACTCCAACCAGGGTCAGCACGCCGATCATGGCCAGGGCATGGGTTGCGGGGAAAAAAGAAATGGTGATCCACAGCGGGGGCGCGTTGAAGACGTCATGCAGCCCGTGCTGGGCCAGCTTCAAGAGCCCCAGCGCCACGGACGAGGCCAGGAATCCCTGGAACGCGCCGCCGACCAGCAGCGGAAACTGGATGTAGGCCCGGCTGGCCCCGACAAAGCGCAGGATTTCCAGCTCCTCCTGACGGACCAGAAGGGCGAGCTTGATGGTGTTGCCGACGACCAGGGCCACGACCACGAGCAAAAAACCGCTCACCGGCCAAAAGGCCATCCTGGTGACGCCGACCCAAGACGACAGCATGTCGACCTGCAGGGGATTGAAACTGACCGTCTCGACCTTGGGCAGGGCCTGCAGCCGTTTGACCATGGCGGCGGCCCATTTCTTCTGGTCCGAGTCCGGCATGACGCATTCGACCAGGGCCGTGGGCGGCAAGGGGCTGCGGCCCTTGAGCCAGTCCAGATCGAAGCCGCCCTGGAAGGACTCGCCGAGCACGTCCAGGGCCTGCTCCGGGGTGAAGGCCCGCACGTTGACGACATGCTCCAGGGACGAGAGCCCGGCCCAGGCCTCCTTGGTCTCGGCCTGGGTCGCGGTCGGGCTCCAGAAGACCTGGAACTGAATGTTGCCGTGCCGGGCCTCGATCTGCAGATTGAGATTATGGACCAGCAGCATGAAGGCCCCGCCCAGGAACGCGACCAACACGATGGCGGCCAAGGTCATGCACAGGGACCAGGGCGTGCGGAAGAGATCCCGGACGCCCTGGAAAAGAAGGCGGAAGAAGACGTTCATCACGCCCTCCCGCCGGCCTTGCGCACCTCGCGCATGACCCCGTCCTCGATGGCCACGATGCGGGCGTCGGACATGCGTTCCAGGATTTCCTGGTTGTGGGTGGCGATCATGATCGAGGTGCCGAATTTGTGGAACTGCTGAAAAATATCCATCATGCGCATGGACAGCTCGCGGTCCAGGTTGCCGGTGGGTTCGTCGGCCAAAAGGAGCTTGGGCTTGACCACGATGGCCCGGGCCACGGCCACGCGTTGCTGCTCGCCGCCGGACAGCTCCTCGCACAGGGTCTTGGACTTCTGGTCCAGATGCAGGCTGCGCAGCACGGCTCGGACCCGCTTGCCGATGATGTATTGGGGAATGCCGCGCACCTTGAGCGGCAGTTCGACGTTGGCGAACACGGTCTGGTTGGTCAGGATCTTGAAATCCTGGAAGACCACGCTCACGTCCCGCCGCAGAAGATGTTTCCTGCCCTCCTTGAGGGCGTTCAGGTCGTATCCGGCCACGTCGACCTTGCCCCGCTGCACGGGCAGGGCGCCGTGCAGGATGCGCATGAAGGTGGTCTTGCCCGCTCCGGACGGTCCGCACAAAAAGACGAATTCACCCGGATTCATGGTGAAGGTCACGTCCTTCAGGGCCAAATGCTTGCCAAAGGCATGGGACAGCCGGGAAATGGTGATCACGCCTCGCCTCCGTTCCTTTTCATTTTCGTTCGCGGCGTCGGGCCGCGCCCGTCATGAATCCTGGCCTACCGCCTGCGCTCCATCTAGGCAACGTCCGTCATGGCGGGAATTCTCGGGCATGGCGTCCGTCACGTCCCGGTCGCCGCGCTCGCCCGCCTCGGCCACGAAGAAAATCACGCAGAACCGGCTCCCGTGGGGCAGGACGTCTTCCACCCAGATCTTGCCCTTGAACATGGCCACGATCTTGCGGCAGATGAAAAGACCCACGCCCGTGCCCTTGACCCCGCTTTCGCGGGATTTGTCGGTGCGCACGAATTTCTCGAAAATACGCTCCTTGAAAGCGTCCTCGATGCCCGGCCCGTCATCCTCGACGAAAAACTTGAGCACGCTCTGGCCGGGATCGGAGGCCCGCCGGGAGCGCCAGGTTTCCATGCCGAGAATGATCCGTCCATTGTCCGGAGTGTATTTGACGGCATTGGAAATCAGATTCTGGACCAGGTGTCCGAACAAAACCTCGTCCCCCCAGACCGGCGCGTCCAGGGCGCAGGAATTTTCGATGCCGATGTTCTTGCTCCGGGCCACGGGCAGCTGCTCCTCGACCTTGGCCCGAATCAGGGACAGCAGATCCACGGGCCGAGGTTCGGCCCCTCGCTCCTGCCATTCGTCCAGTCGGGCCAAATCCAGGAAGTCATCGATCATGTCCAAAAGGTTGGACGCGCCCTTGAAGGCCGTTTCGATGATCGGCTTCTGGGCCTCGCTGGGCCCTAGATAGGACAACAGATCCATGTTCGAAATCACGGCCGAGAGCGGGCTCTTGAAGTCGTGCACGACCATCTGCACCAACTCCGCCCGCTCGGTGGAGGCGATGAGCAGTTCCTGCCGTTTCGTTTCCAACTCCTGGGCCAATTCCCGATAGCGCTCCTTTTCCTTCTCCAGCCTGTCCTGCACGCACAGGGTCTCGATGAGCGGGGTGATCCAGCCCGCGTACTCCAGCAGCACGTCCAGATCGTCCTGGGTGAAGGGATCACCGCCGTCCTTGTCCGAGACATTGATGACGCCGATGACGTTTCCCTGGCCGGACAAAAGGGGCGCGGATGCGAGGGAGGTGGTGCGGTACGTCGCCCCCCGACACGGGAAGCGGCAATCCGCGCCGATGTCCGCGATGAGGAGCGGTTCCCCGGTCGTGCAGACATAGCCGGACACGCTGTCCGGGGACAGGGTCTGGGTCAGGCCGACGATTCCCTGGCGGGACGCGGCCACGACCTTGAGCTGATTCGCCTCCTCGTCATAGAGCATGACCGAGGCTTGGCCGGCGTGGACCCTGTGCTGGATGAGGCGGCCGCTGTTGTCCAGCTTCTGGGCCAGGGTCATGGACCTGCTGGCCAGGATGCCCATCATCTGCTTGAGAAAGTGACCGAGGTCGGACTGAAGGGATGGCGTCATGTCATGAATCCGGGGTGCCGTAATGAGCGCGGCGCCGGCGTGGATCACGCCGGCGCCGCGGGAAAGGGCATCAGCCGCACTTGGTGTAGCCGCAGGCCGGGCAGACGAAGCAGCCCTCCTGGAAAACCAGCTCGCCGTCGCATTCCGGGCACATGGATCTGGCCAGGGATTTGTCGTGCAAACGCGGCGCGTTGCCCTGCAGATAGCGGTTCTCCAGGACCCAGGCCACGGCGTCCGGGATGGACAGGAGCATGCCCTTTTTCTGGAAGACCGGATGCTCGCCGCCAATACCCTTGAGTTGCTTGACGATCTCGCGCACGTGCACGCCCGAGCGCAGGGCCAAGGACACCAGGCGGCCGATGGCCTCGGCCTTGGCCGTGATGGACCGCCCGGAGCGGCCGATGGTGGTGAAGACTTCGAAGGGCCGGCCGTCGATTTCGTTCACGGTCAGATACAGATCGCCCAAACCGGTGCGGACCTTCTGGGTGAAGCCGTAGACGATGTCCGGCCGATCCATGGGCCGGCGGCTGTTGTCCGTGGCGGCCTCGGTCGTGGCGCCGGTCCCGGTGCTCAGGACCTGCACGCTCTTGCACCCGTCGCGGTATACGGTCACGCCCTTGCAGCCCTCCTCGTAGGCCATCCAATAAATCTTGTAGATGTCTTCCTGGGTCGCGGAATTGGGCAGATTGACCGTCTTGGACACGGCGTTGTCCGTGTGCTTCTGGAAGGCGGCCTGCATTTTCAGATGCCACTGCGGTTCGATGTCCATGGCCGTGACAAAGACCGCGCGCAGTTCGTGCGGCAGATAGTCCATGGCCTGGACCGAGCCCTTCTCGACGACCTCGGCCATGAGTTTTTCCGAATAACAGCCCTGATCGCGCAGGGCCTGCACGAAATAACCGTTGGCCTCGGTCAGCTTTTCCCCGTCCATGACCTGACGCACGAAGCAGAGGGCGAAGAGCGGTTCAATCCCCGAGGAGCAGCCGGCGATAATGGACAGGGTGCCGGTCGGGGCGATGGTCGAGGTCGTCGCGTTGCGGTAGGGACCGAGATTCTGCTTGGGATAGATCGAGGTCGGAAAGGACGGAAACGGCCCCCGCTCCACGGCCAGCTCCTTGGACGCGGACTTGGATTCCTTCTGGATGAAATCCATCATCGCATCGGCCAGCTGGATGGCCCGCCGGCTGTCATAGGGCAGGCCGAGCTGGTAGAGCATGTCGGCCCAGCCCATGATCCCAAGGCCGATCTTGCGGTTGTTGCGCACGGTCTCGGCGATGCGCTCCAGGGGATATTCCGAGGCGTCGATGACGTTGTCCAGGAAGCGCACGCCAAGGTGGACGACCTCGCGCAGGCGGTCCCAATCCACCTCGGGCTTGCCGTCCTTGGCGACGACGAAGCGGGCCAGATTGATGGAGCCCAGGTTGCAGGCCTCGTAGGGCAGCAGGGGCTGTTCGCCGCAGGGGTTGGTGCTTTCGATATCGCCCTGGTCCGGATTCGGATTGTCGCGGTTGATGCGGTCCAGAAAGATGATGCCCGGATCGCCGCTCTCCCAGGCCTTGCGCACCAAGAGTTCAAACACCTCCCGCGCGGGCAGGGTCTCGATCACGTCCTTGGTGTGCGGAGCGATGAGGGGAAATTCCTCGTCCTTCTCCACGGCCTGCATGAATCTTTCGGTCAGGGCCACGGACAGGTTGAAATTGTTCAGATCGCCCTCGCGTTCCTTGGCCCGGATGAATTCAAGGATGTCCGGATGGTCCACACGCAGGATGCCCATGTTGGCCCCGCGCCGGGTGCCGCCCTGTTTGACCTGCTCCGTGGCGGTGTTGAAGATTTTCAGAAACGAGATGGGACCCGAGGCCACGCCCCCCGTGGATCCGACGCGGCTGTCCTTGGGCCGCAGGCGGGTGAAGGAAAATCCGGTGCCGCCGCCGGATTTGTGGATCATGGCCGCGTTTTTCACGGCGTCGAAAATCTCGTCCATGGAATCGCCGACAGGCAGGACGAAGCAGGCCGCCAACTGTCCCAACTCGGTGCCGGCGTTCATCAGGGTCGGCGAATTGGGCAGAAAATCATTCTCGATCATGAGCCGGTAAAATCTCCGGGCCAGATCGTCGACCGTCCAGGAAGACGCGGCGTATTTTGCCTCCATGGTCGCGATGCTCGTGGCCACCCGCCAAAACATTTCCTTGGGGGTTTCGGTGGGTTTGCCGTCCGGTCCCTTGCGTAGATAGCGCTTCCGCAGCACCACCTCGGCGTTGGCGTTGAGCACGACATCGGGCAGATCGGCCGGCATTTTCATAACGTCCATGGATACCTCGCTTTCCTGGTAAATATATCAGAGATATTGAAATAGTTGGATTCTTTCAGGCAAGGCGCTTCTTCTACTGGACTTGGGCGGCGAGTTCAATCTCGGGAAATCAGGGACAAGAGGGGCGGGTTTTCCTTCTTCTTAAAGAAAGAGAAAGGTTGTTGGAAATTATTAGGGCTGTCCTTATGTGCGTTGTATGGCTAGTATGTTGCTTTTATTGTGTTTTTACATGTTTCTGCAAGCAACACCAAGGAGCGTCGGGGAACAAGGGCGAGATGGGCTGATTGGGGAAGGAACAGGCGAACGTCTTGCGAACATTCTTTTCCACAGCTGTCTGTCGTCATTTTAACTAATTGAAATAAAATAATTTTATATTGATTTTGGCGGAGTTCGACTCTTCCTCCGACTGGGGGACGGTCCGTTGGTTTCTTTGGCGCGGGGGACCCGAGTCACGGAGGAAGGAACCGTGTTGGCGGGGGGGCGTCGTGGTCACGACGTCGAGGTGACAACCCAGGCGGCCTTTGATAGGTCGGACGGGAATTTTGTTTCACGGGAGGCGTCATGCGCGTTGAGTGGAAAAGAGAAGGACAGGGGGACGTTGTCCTGGCCGTGGACGGGGATCACGCCTTGGCCCACGGCGTGGTGCGCGGCGCGTCCGCGCTGCGCTGCGGGGACGAGTTGGCCTGTCCCACGGGTCGGATTCAGGTCATGACCCGTTTTCGCTTGCCGGGCGAAATGTTTTGTCCGGCCTGGACCGCCCGCGTCGTGTCCGGTGATTTGGAGATTGGCGAGCAGGACTACGTCGTGGAACGGTCCGGGTTTTCCCTGGCCTGGATCACCCTGAGCGACAAGGGCTCGCGTGGGGAGCGCGTCGACGCCAGCGGTCCGGCCATCCGCGAGACCGTGGCCGCAGTCATGCCCCTGTGTCTGGCAGCGGGCGTGATCATCGCCGACGAACCGCTGCTGCTCAAGGAAGCCCTGGTCGAGTTCTGCCTCGGTCACCGCTTCGACATGGTCTTCACCACCGGCGGAACCGGGGTCGGCCCGCGCGACATCACGCCCGAGGCGACCCTGCCCCTGCTCGACAAGCGTCTGCCGGGGTTCGAGCGGGTCATGACCGCCGTGTCCGTGTCCAAGACCCCGCACGGCATGATTTCCCGGGCCGTGGCCGGGATCATGGGGGAATCCCTGGTCGTCAACCTGCCGGGCAGCCCCAAGGCCGTGCGGGAGAATCTGGGCGCCATCCTGCCGGCCCTGCGACACGCCGTCGAAAAATTGCAGGGAGACCAAAGGGATTGTGGACAGTAATCCGGAGCTGGCCTTCTCGGCCGTCCTGAGATCCCATCTCGCCAAATCGACCATGATCCGTCTGGGGATCATGGTCTTCCTGCTCATCCTGGCCATTTCCGAATGGCTGGGCCTGTCCGATCCGGAATTGCGCTTCCGGCCCTGGCGTCAGCTTTGCTACATGCTGTTTTTCGTGTCCGGCTTCGGGCTGAACCTGGGCTACCTGCTGTTCCAGGGCCGGCTGCTCCGGAACAGATTTTTTTCCGCCTTTCAGCTGGTGATGGACGGCGCGCTGACAACGGTCTGGGTTTTCTTGACCGGCGGCATTCTCAGTGTCTTCTTGTTCATCTATATCCTGGGTATTTTCTTTTACGGAAAATTTCTCAAATTCACGGTCATGCTGGGCGCGTCGTGCGCGCTGTGCGTCGTTCTTTTCCTGGTGTCCTGCGTTCAGTTTTATTTTCCCCAGCTCTGGGGCGTGGAGCATATCCGGGGTTCGGACATCGCCTACAACTACAGCTTGTTCACCTTGGCCCTGGCCTTGGTCACGTCCCTGGTCCTCTTGGGGCAGACCCAGGAAAAACGCCTTCTGTACACGGTTTTCGAGCAGCAATCGGCCCTGCGCAGGGCCGAGGAATTGCGTTTCCGCATCGTGGACTGGATGGATTCCGGGCTGATGGCCCTGGATCACGCCGGCCGGATCACGACCATCAACAAGCGGGCCCTGGAATGGATCGCGGAACAGGACCGGGACAAGGTCTTGAACGTGTTTTTCGGACGCTTCTTTCCGGAGTTTTTGTCCTGCTGGAACGAACAGCAGCGCTGGTGCGCCAACCGGAACACGGTCCACAGTCCGGAGCGGGGCATCGTCTTCGGATTTCGGGTCACGGAATTACCCGAGGCCCATGGCTGGTTGGTGCTCTTTTCGGACATCACCGAGGTCAAGAAGCTGGAAAAGCGGGTCCAGGACATGGAGAAAATGGCCACGGTCGGCGAGCTGGCGGCGGGCTTGGCCCATGAGATGAAAAATCCCCTGGCCGGGATCAAGGCCAGCCTGCAGCTTCTGCTTTCCAACGACCTGGAGGAGGACCATGCCCGTCGGCTTTCGGCCGTCATCGTGCGGGACATCGACCGTCTGGATTTCCTGCTCAAGGATTTTCTGGTCTTTGCCCGGCCCCTGGCCGCCAGTCCCGAGGACGTGGCCGTGGCCGAGGCGGTCGAGGACGTCCTCATGCCGCTGCGGCTGCGCTATCCGCGCGTCACGGTCAGCGTGGAGCTTGGAACGGCGCGCGTCGCTTTCGACCGCAACCATCTGCACCAGATCCTGCTCAATCTCTGCGTGAACGCCTTCCAGGCCGTGGACGGGCGCGACGAGGCCCGCGTTTCCGTCACCGGACACGACGGCGGCCGCAAGCTGGTCATCGCCGACAACGGGCCGGGCATGTCCCCGGAAATCCGGGCCCGCTGCTTCGATCCCTTTGTCACGACCAAGGCCGTGGGCACGGGCCTCGGTCTGGCCATCGCCCAGCGCCTAGCCGCGCAGAACGGGGCCTTCATCGATATCGACAGCGACACGGGCGGAACGCGCGCGGCCCTGATCCAGAACTCGGCTCCAGACCAGGACGCGGCATGAAGACATACACCGCCGACCTGCACGTCCACTCCAAGTTTTCCCGGGCCACGAGCAAGAGTCTCACTCCCCGCCACCTCGCCGCCTGGGCCGAGGTCAAGGGCGTGAACGTCCTGGCCACCGGCGATTTCACCCATCCGCAATGGCTGGAGCTGATCCGGACGGAACTGGTCGAGACGGACAACGGACTGTTCCGGCTCCGGGACGCGGAGGGCTTAAGCGCCGAACTGCCCTGGCTGACGCGCGAGCTGACGGGCGCGGCCCGCTTCGTGCTCTGCACGGAAATCAGTTCCATCTATAAGAAGGGCGGCAAGGTCCGCAAAAATCACAATCTCGTCTTCATGCCGAGCCTGGACGCAGCCGCGCGTCTGAACGTCAGGCTGGCCCAGGTCGGCAACCTCGCTTCCGACGGCCGCCCCATCCTTGGGCTCGATGCGCGGGATCTGCTGGAAATGGTCCTGGAGACCGACGACGAGGCCTTTCTCGTGCCGGCTCATATCTGGACCCCGTGGTTTTCGCTCTTTGGCTCCAAATCCGGATTCGACAGCATCGAGGACTGCTTCGGCGATCTGGCGGGTGAAATTTTCGCCCTGGAAACGGGCCTGTCCTCGGACCCGGAGATGAACTGGATGTGGAGCGCCCTGGACCGCTTCAGTCTCGTGTCCAATTCCGACGCCCATTCCGGGGAAAAGCTGGCCCGCGAAGCGAACCTGTTCGGCGGCGAGATGTCCTTTTCCGGAATGCGCCAGGCCTTGCGCCGCGAGGCCGGGCCAACGGCCTTTCTCGGCACCATGGAATTCTTTCCCGAGGAGGGAAAATACCATCTCGACGGGCACCGCGCCTGCAACGTCGTCTTGGGGCCCCGCGAGACGGCCGCCTGTCGGGGCGTCTGTCCGGTTTGCGGCAAGCCGTTGACCGTCGGCGTGCTGAACCGGGTCTTTGAATTGGCCGATCGGGCCGCGCCGGAGCGACCCGCCCATCAGCCCGGATTCACGTCCCTGGTGCCCCTGGCGGAAATCCTGTCCGAGATTCTGGGTTGCGGGACCGCATCCAAGAAGGTTTGGGCCATGTATGCCCAGCTCGTGCGCGAATTCGGATCCGAGCTGGACATCGTGCGGACGGTTCCGGTGGACGCCCTGCGGCCTTCGTCGCGCTTGTTGGCCGAGGCCGTGCGGCGCATGCGACTCGGCCAGGTCCAGCGGCAATCCGGCTATGACGGGGAATACGGCCGTATCCGCATGTTCACGTCCGAGGAGCTGCTTGAATTCCGCCACGGTCGCATGTTGGTCGTTCCGGCCGCCCCGCTCCAGGGACCGCCGGATGAAGCTCGGGACTGGCGCGCGGCGCTTCGACCCGAACCGGCCGTGTCGACGGAGGCCGAACCGCCCGCGCCCAACGACGCCCAGCGCGCGGCCATCCTCGCCGGTCCCGGCCCGGTTCTGGTCCTGGCGGGGCCGGGCACGGGCAAGACCCACACCCTCATGGCCCGGGTCCGCCATCTGCTCGAACAGGGCGCGGACCCGACCCGCGTGCTCATCGTGACCTTCACCCGTCGCGCGGCCCGCGAATTGAAGGATCGTCTGCATCGGGTCTGTCCCGCCGGGACGACCCTTCCCCGCGCCGACACCCTGCACGCCCTGGCCCTGGAGCAGTGGATCACGGTTCGCGGCCAGGCCCCGACCCTGCTGTCCGAGGAAAGCGCCCGGCGAGTCTTCGCCGTCGCCAATCCCCACCTGCGGGGCAAGGCTCTGAAACAGGCCTGGAGCGCCCAGTCCCTGGCCCGGGAAGGCGGGACGCGTGTTCCGGACGACAGCGCCCGCCGCTATCTGGAGCAAAAGGCGGCCTGGAATCTGGTGGACTACACGGATCTGCTCGAATTTTGGGCCAAGCGGGCGGATGCTGATCGAGCGGGTTTCGATCACGTGTTGGTGGATGAGGTTCAGGATCTGTCCACCCTTCAGCTGCGTTTGATCCAGTCCCTGACCCGAGAGGACGGGCGGGGATTTTTCGCCATCGGCGATCCGGATCAGGCCATTTACGCCTTTCGGGGCGCGGTGCGGGACGTGGAGGAGCGACTGCGGGAGCGCTGGCCCGATCTGGAGCGGATTCGGCTCACGCGCAACTACCGTTCGGCCCAGGATATTTTGACCTTGAGCGGAGCGTTGTTCGCGGAGCGCGATGCCTTGGTCGCCCAGAAAACCATGCCCGCGTCCCTGAATCTGTTCGAGGCCCAGACCGCCGAGCAGGAAGCGGTCTGGATCGCGGGCCGCATCCGCGAACTGGTGGGTGGCAGCGGCCACTGGCAGGCGGACCAAGGCGGCCAGACCCTGTCCCTGGGCGACATCGCCGTGCTGGTCCGCTTCAAGGCCCTTATCGGACCCATCGAAAACGCCCTGCTCCACGCCGGAATCCCGGTCGCCGCGCCCGAGGCGGAACCTTTTTTCACGGACAGCCGGGTCGATCTGCTCCTGCGCCATGCCGCCATCTTGCTCGGCATGCCGGACCTGGGCGGCGACGAGTTGCCCGCCTGCCCCGAGGCGGCGATCCTGGCCGGTCCCCAAGCCATGGCCGCGCATTTGGCCGAGACCCCGCCCTTTGACCGCGTGTTCTGGAAAACCAAGGCCTTCCTGGATCTGGACAAGGCCTACCACGCCTTGGGCGGATGGAGGGACGTGCTGAACATGGTCCAGCTGGAAACCGAGCTGGGCGGCATCCGGGCCAAGGCCCAAAAGGTTCAGATCATGACCCTGCACGCGGCCAAGGGCTTGGAATTCGAAGCTGTTTTTCTTCCTGCCCTGGAAGAGGGGATCGCGCCCTTCGTGGGCATGGACGCGCTCCTGGGAGCTGTCCCCGCCGGGGACGAGGACCGGGAGGAAGAGCGTCGGCTGTTTTATGTCGGCCTGACCCGCGCCAAGCGCTTTCTTTTTTTGAGCCACTGCGCCGGGCGTCGGGTGTTCGGAAAATCCCTCCAACTTGGCCTGTCCTCCCTCGTGCGCCAGCTGCCGCAAAACATGCTGCGCAAGAGCGCCCTCAAGCAGCACGTGCGCCGCAGCGAACGGCAGTTGAGTCTGTTTTGAAGCCCCTCTTGCGCTTGGCCGCGCCATCCTGCGTCATTCCGGACCGGGTCGGCCCCAACTGCGCGGCCCTGGCTCCCTTGGTGCGCGAAGTCGGGCTCATGCTGCTCGAAACAAAAGGATGCCTGGATTACGACGAGCGGGATCTGCCGCCGGAGTTGGCCGAGTTGGGCCTGTCCTACCACGCCCACCTGCCCCTGGACCTGCCCTGGCAACAGGGCGCGGCCGCCGTGGTCGCCACCCTTTGTGATTTGGAGCGCAAAATTGCCTTTGCGCGGCCCTGGGGCTATGTGCTCCACCCTCCGCGTCCTCGCGATCTGGAGGATCTGCTGCGCCTGCGCCCTCGACTTGGGCCTGGATTGTGCCTGGAAAATATCCGCAGCCAGGATCTGGCCTCCGTGTGGGACCAGATCCTGGCCCATGATCTGGGGATCTGCCTCGATCTGGGGCATCTGGTCAGCTACGGCCAGGAAGGACTTTTGGCGCGGCCTGGAGTGTTCGAGCGCATCCGCGTCATGCATGTCTACGGCGGGGAATCCGCGGCCGGGCACGCCGGGTTGGACCAACTGCCCGACCCCGCCGTGCTGCGCCATGTCCTCGAACGCCTGACCCGGCCCTGCGTGCTGGTGGTGGAGGTTTTTCGCATGGATGAATTCGCGCGCTCCCTGGCCCTGTTGCGTTCCTGGCTCGACGCGTGGGGGATGGCCTGTGATTGATCTGATCCTGGGCGGCAATAAGTCCGGCAAGTCCGATTTCGGCCTGGAGCTGCTGGCCGCCGCGCCCAAGCCGTGGACCATGATCGCCACGGGCAAGTCCCGTGATCTGGCCTTTCGGGATCAGATTCGGGACCACCGCCAGTCCCGCGATCCGGCCATCGTCATCCGCGAGGTGGACACCGAGTTGCCGCGCGTCCTGCGCGCCCTGTCCGCCCAGCCCGGCGGCGTGTTGGTCGACAGTCTGGATTTTTGGATATTTTCCGTCCAGAACCGCCATGCGGACCGCGCGGAACGCGCGGCCCGGCAACGGGAGCTGCTCGACGTTCTTTTGGCCTGGAACGGGGGACGGCTTATTCTGGTCTCCACGGAAATGGGCCTTGGCCCGCTGGCCTTTGACGGCGAGGTCCGGGCCTTCGCGCGCGATCTGGGACAATTGAACCGGGAAATTGCCAGGGTCAGTGCAAGTGTGTATCTGGTGCTTGCCGGTCTGGCCCACAAACTGAAGTGAGAAGGTCATGGCATATTTTCGGAAACTCGATCCAAAGCTGGCCAAGCTCCAGGAACTCCTGAACAAGAATGAGCGCTGGCTGATTCTGATCAATGCCGATCCCGACGCCCTGGCCTCGGCCCTGGCCTTGAAGCGGATTTTGGCCGGACGCGTGGAGCAGGTCGCCATCGCCCACGTCAACGAGGTCACCCGGCCGGACAATTTGGCCATGATCCGTCACCTGCGCATTCCGACCAAGCGCCTGACCCCGCCCCTGGCCGCGCAGTACGACCGGTTCGCCCTGGTCGACTCCCAGCCCCATCACCATCCGGACTTCGCCACCATCCGTTTTTCCGTGGTCATCGACCACCACCCCAAGGTCGCGGGCATGCCGGTCAACGCCGATTTCGTCGAGATCGTGCCCGAATACGGCTCCAACGCGACCATCATGACCGAGTATCTCTACAATCTGAACCTGCGGCCGGGCAAACTGCTGGCCACGGCCCTGCTGTACGGGATCAAGACCGACACCCAGAGCTTCGAGCGCGAATTCCACGACAACGACATGAAGGCCTTCCGCTACCTGTCGAAATTCTACAACAAGCCGCTCCTGCACAAGATCATCCGCTCGGAATTCCGCTTGGAATGGCTCAAGTATTTCACCCAGGCCTTTCGCAAGATGCGGGTCATGGGCAAGACTATCTCCATTTTCATGGGCAAGGTCGATTCGGCCGACATCCTGGTCATCCTGGCCGATTTCTTCCTGCGCGTGCACGGTCTGTCCTCCACCGTGGTCAGCGGCATCCACGAGGACAAGCTGATCATCGTCTTTCGCGGCGACGGGCTGCGTCGGGACATGGGCAAGTTCGCCAAGCGCCTGTTCGGGGACCTGGGCTCGGCCGGCGGCCACAAATCCATGGCCAGGGCCGAGATACCCATGGAAAAGCTCGGCAGTCAGCCGGCCAGTCAGTTTGTCTGGGAGCGCCTGCATTCGGGCACCGAACCCAAGAAAAAGGCCGAAGCCCCTCCCGAACCCCCACAGAAATAACCCCCAGGCGGAGGACGCATGAGTTTACGGGAACGGCTCGGCCTCAAAACCGAGCCCATTTTTTTGATCGACGGCCATGCCTTCATCTATCGCGGCTTCTACGCCTATCCGGATTTCAAGCGCGCCGACGGATTTCCGACCAGCGCCATGTATATCGTCTTCAAGCTGGTCCTGAAACTCCTGCGCGAGGAAAAGCCCGCCCACCTCGTGTTCGTCACCGACGGCAAGGGCCCGACCTTTCGTCACGAGCTGTACGAGCCCTACAAGGCCCAGCGGCCCAAAATGCCCGAGGGCCTGGCCGCCCAGCTCGATCCCCTCAAGGCGGGGTTGGCCCTGATGGGCGTGCCGGTATTGGAAGCCAGCGGGGCCGAGGCCGACGACTACATCGCCAGCCTCGCCGCCCGTTTCAAGGATGGGCGCAGCGTGGTCATCGTCGGCGCGGACAAGGATCTGCGCCAGTGTCTGGGCGAACACGTCGTCCTCTGGGATCCGGCCCAGGGCAAGGAAAAGCTGGTCACCCTGGACAGCTTCACGGCCGAGACCGGCCTTTTACCCGGACAGTGGGCCGACTATCAGGCCATGATCGGCGACGCGGCCGACAACATCCCCGGCATCCCCAAGGTCGGCCCCAAGACGGCCATGGGCCTGTTGCGCCGCTTTCCGAGCTTGGCCGCGCTCAAGGCTAATTTCGACCGCCTCACCGCCAAGGAGCAGACCCTGCTCGCCCCGCACATGGACAACGTTTTCGTCTATCGCGAACTGACCACCCTGCGCACGGATCTCTGTCCGGATTTCGGCTTGGACGCCATGGCTGTCCAGGCGGCCGCTGCGGACGCGGTGCGGAATTATTTTCAGGAATACGAGTTCCGCTCCCTGCTCGGCGAAGCGCGCGGTCTGTTCGGCGAGAATGGGAAAAAGGGAAATTCCGCCGTGACGTCCGAGAGCGCGGCGCGACCCGAGGACACACCTCCGCCGCCCGAGGCGGCCCGCCTGGAGTCCGAGGTGGTGACGGAGCTTCCGGCGCTGGCCGGTCGGGACGTGGGCCTGCACGCCCAGGACGGGGGTTGGATTGTGGGCCTGGACAAGCGGGAGCTGGTGTACATGGGTCCGGCCCGGGATCTGGCCCAGGCCCTGACCGGGGCCGTGCTCTACGCGCCCTCGGTCAAGGAGCTGCTCGAAGGCGAGCGGATCGATCTGTCCGGGTGCGCGGATGTTTTTGACATCGAGTTGGCCGCCTACCTGCTCAGTCCGGAGGAGCGGAATTATTCCCTGGAGCGCATCCGCGACGGCTTGGCCGAGCAGCTCGATGTCAACGCCGACAATCCGGGCCAGACCGTGCTGGCCGTGGGCCGACTGCTCAGGAAGCAGCTTTCGACGTCCGAACTGCTGACCCTGCTCCGCGACATGGAAGTGCCCCTGACCCATGTCTTGGTGGCCATGCAGAAGCGGGGCATCCGCATCGATCAGGCCAAGTTTCGGGATTTGCTGGCCATGGTCCAGACCGAGCTGGACCGTCTGACCCAGGCCATCCACGCCCAGGCCGGACAGGAGTTCAACATCAGGTCCAGCCAGCAGCTGGCGGACATTCTTTTTTCCAAGCTGGGTTTGGCCAGCAAGCAGAAAACGCCCAAGGGCGCGCAGTCCACGTCCAGCTCCGTGCTCGATGGCCTGGCCGGGCAGCACAAGATCGTGGCCGATATTTTGGAATTCAGGATGTACGAGAAGCTGCGTTCGACCTATCTGGAGCCCCTGCCGGCCATGGCCGACGCGAGCGGCCGCATCCACACCACCTTCAATCAGCTGGCCACGGCCACGGGCCGGCTTTCCAGCAGCAATCCCAATCTGCAGAACATTCCGGTGCGCGGTCCCCTCGGCGCTCAAATGCGGTCCTGTTTCGTGGCCGCTCCGGATTGTCTGCTGGTGGCGGCCGACTATTCGCAAATCGAACTGCGGGTGCTGGCGCACATGTCCGGCGATCCGACCCTGTGCGAGGCCTTCGCCACGGGTCAGGACATCCACGCCCGCACGGCGAGCATCCTGTTCGAGACCCAAAACGTCTCCCCGGAGGAGCGGCGCAAGGCCAAGACCATCAATTTTGGCCTGCTCTACGGCATGGGGCCGCAAAAATTGGGGCGGGAACTGGGCATCGGCCTCAAGGAGGCCAAGGACTTCATCGCCGTCTATTTCAGCAAGCTGTCCCGGGTCCGGGAATTTTACGAGGAAATCGAAATCAGCGCCAAGGAGTTGGGCTATGTGACCACCCTGGCCGGGCGGCGGCGGATGCTGCCGGACATCAATTCCCGCAACGCCAACCTGGCCCAGCAGGCCCGGCGCATGGCCATCAACACCGTGGTCCAGGGCTCGGCCGCGGACATCATCAAGAAGGCCATGCTCGAAGTGGACAAGAGCGCGGTTATTGGCGAATTTGGGGGAGCGCTCATTTTGCAGATCCACGACGAACTGCTGCTCGAAGCGCCAGCGGCCACGGCCCGCGCGGTCGGGGAGGCCGTGGCCGGAATCATGAGCGGGGTCCATCCCCTGTCCGTGCCCCTGTCCGTGGATTGGGGCATTGGGCCGGACTGGAACACCGCGCACTAACCAACCACATCAGGAAGAATCATGCTCAATAAATTGCGACTGCTCACCCCCGGACCCACGCCCTTGCCGGAAGAGGTCCGCCTGGCCCTGGCCAAGGACATGATCCATCACCGCAAGGCCGATTTCGTGCGCGTCATGGAAAAGGTCCAGCCCGGCTTGCAATACCTGTTCGGGACCACGCAGCAGGTCCTGCCCCTGACCTGTTCCGGCACCGGGGCCATGTTCGCGGCCGTGGCCAATCTGTTCGCGGCGGGCGAGACCGTGCTCGTGGTCGAGGGCGGGAAGTTCGGCGAGCGCTGGCGGGAAATCGCCGAGGCCCAAGGGCTGGCGGTCATCTCCCTGGTCCAGGAACCGGGCCGGGCCGTGACCGCCGAGGATCTGCGCGCGGCCCTCCGGGCGAATCCGGACGTTCGGGGCGTGTTGGTCCAGGCCTCGGAAACGTCCACCGGCGTGCTGCACCCGGTGCGCGAATTGGGCGAGGTGACGAGAAACACCGACGTGCTGCTGGTGGTGGACGGTATTTCCGCCGTGGGCATCTCGCCCTGTCCCATGGACGCCTGGGGCATCGACTGTCTGCTGACTGGCTCCCAGAAGGGCCTCATGCTGCCGCCGGGTCTGGCGCTCTTGAGCTTCAGCGCGCGGGCCTGGGCCAAGGCCGAGAAGGTCGACTGCCCCAATTTCTATTTCAACCTGCGCGCCGAACGCGCGAAAAGCCTCGCCAACCAGACCCTTTTCACCTCGCCGGTCAACCTGATCCAGGGCTTGGCCGTGAGCCTGGACCTGTTCCAGACCCAGACCCTGGACGAGATCTTCCGCAAGCAGTGGGCCCTGACCGCCATGGCCCGGGCCGGAGCGGCCAGTCTGGGGTTGGAACTTTTGGCTCCGACCCATTTCACCTGGGGCCTGACCTCCATCCGCATGCCCGAGGGCGTGAGCAGCGCCACGGTCCTCAAGTGCGCGGCCGAGAATCATGGCGTGATCATGGCCGGGGGGCAGGGTGAACTCAAGAACGCCATCGTTCGCCTGGGGCACATGGGCCATGTGGACTGGAGCGATGTCCTGGCCGGCCTGCACGCCCTCAAGCAGGGCTTGGTCAAGGCCGGCGGGTATTCCGCCGCGCGGACCTTCCTGGAAGACGCCATGACGGCCTATGAAAACGCCCTGCATGACGGGTATCCGCAAGCATAAGGAGTGGTTATGACCGACGAAACGAAGACCGGCAACGAATACGACGAACTCTCCTGTTCCTGCTCGGATTTGCCGCAGCTCGATTTCGGGACCTTTGTCCTGTCCATGAGTTCCTCGGCCCTGGTTCATCTGGGCGAGGTGCCGGAACCGGAAAGCGGCCAGTTCATGGAAAACATCCTGGCCGCCAAGCAGACCATCGACATTCTGTGCATGCTGGAGCGCAAGACCAAGGGCAATCTGACCCAACAGGAAGCCCGGCTGCTCAAGGACATGCTCTTTGAACTGCGCATGAAATACGTCCAGAAGGCCAAATAGGAGAAAGCCATGAAGCGTGTTGGATTGGTGGGAGTGACCGGCTACACGGGCATGGAGTTGGCCCGGATTCTTCTTGGACATCCCGGCATGCGCCTGACCCAGGTCACGTCGCGCAAGGAAGCGGGCAAGCATTTGGTGGAGATCTATCCGTTCCTGCAGGGCACGGAACTGGCCGAGCTGACGATCACCGCGCCGGACACGTCCTTTCTGGCCGCCAACTGCGATCTGGTTTTCCTGGCCGTTCCGCACTGCACGGCCATGGAAATGGCCGCCGAATTGCGTGAAAAAGGAGCGCGGGTCGTGGACCTGAGCGCGGATTTTCGCCTGCGTTCCAAGGACGTCTACGAAAGCTGGTACAAGGTCGAGCACACCCGCTCCGCCCTTCTGGACGAAGCGATATACGGCCTGCCGGAACTGTACGCGGACCGGATCGCCGGAGCCAGTCTGGTGGCCAATCCGGGCTGTTATCCGACTTCGGC
The DNA here is from genome assembly GCA_964384665.1 of uncultured Desulfovibrionaceae bacterium. Taxonomy (GTDB): domain Bacteria; phylum Desulfobacterota; class Desulfovibrionia; order Desulfovibrionales; family Desulfomicrobiaceae; genus Desulfomicrobium. Next base: position 19,049 of record CAYLNA010000009.1, read on the forward strand.
CATCCTCGCCCTCTATCCAGCCCTTCGGGCTGGTCTGATTTCCGCCGAGGACCTGGTCATCGATTCCAAATCCGGGACCACCGGAGCCGGGCGCAAGGCCGGCGTGGCCACGCTGTTTTGCGAGGTCGCGGACACCTTTAGGGCCTATAATCTGACCAAGCACCGCCATACTCCGGAAATCGAACAGGAATTGAGCCTGGCCGCCGGGCGGGAAATCCGCGTGTCCTTCAACACCCATCTCGTGCCCATGAACCGGGGCATTCTGACCACGGCCTACGCCAAGCTCGCCCCTGGCGCGGATCTGGACAGAATCCGAGCCGCCTACGCGGAATTTTATCAGGGTAAGCCCTGGGTTCGTCTTTTGCCGGCGGGCGTGCTGCCGGAAACGCGTTGGGTGCGCGGGACCAATTTTTGCGATATCGGCTTGGTCACCGATGCCCGCACCAATCGCTTGATCACGGTTTCGGCCATCGACAACCTCTGTCGAGGGGCGTCCGGGCAGGCCGTGGCCAACGCCAATCTGATGCTCGGTCTGGAGCCCTCGGCTGGTCTGCCCCGCGCCGCCCTGATGCCCTAACCCGCGCCATGAGCGATTCCAGCAACCTGTACGATGACATTTTCGTCGCCCGCCAGCCCATTTTCTCCCGCGAGATGGGGATTTGGGGCTATGAGCTGCTCTTTCGGCACGGAAAGGACGTGCAGGTCGCCCTGATTCTGGATGGCGACCAGGCCACGACCCAGGTCATCGCCGATGGGTTCACCCTGGCCGAGCGGGGCATGCGCGACGGGGCCAAGGCCCTTGTCAATTTTCCGCGCAACGTGCTCGTTGGCGCGGCTCCGTATGTGTTGCCGCCGCAGCGTTGCGCGGTCGAGATCCTGGAAACCGTGGAGCCGGAGCCCGAGGTCATGGACGCCTGCCACCGCCTCAAGGAGGCTGGATACCTGCTGGCCCTGGACGATTTCGTGGGGCAACCGGGATTCGAGCCCCTGTGCGAATTGGCGGACATCATCAAGGTCGACATCCTGCACAAGACCCCGGCCGAGGTGCGGGCCATCGTCCAGGGCTTGGCTCCGTACAAGGCCGATCTTCTCGCGGAAAAGGTCGAGAACCAGGATATGTTCGAGGTCTGTAAAAAGCTTGGGTTCGCCTATTTCCAGGGCTATTTTTTCAGCAAGCCGGAGATCATTCCCGGGCGCAAATTTTCGGCCGGGGAAATGGCCAAGATCAAGTTGCTCAAGGAACTCAGCGATCCGAACACGGACATCGAGCAATTGGTGGAGATCATCCAGACCGATCTGTCCATATCCTACCGCCTCTTTCAGTACATCAATTCGGCGCGGTTTGGATTCAGAGGCAAGATCGAATCCGTGCAGCGCGCGGCGACCATGCTCGGCCGCCAGAATCTGCGGTTGTGGCTGCAGGTGATCCTTCTTTCCGACATGAGCACCTCGGACAAGGCCCAGGAACTGGTCCGCATCTCGGTGCAGCGGGGGCGATTCCTGCAACTCCTGGCCGAGGAGGGATACACGCCTCTTGAGCCGGACAGCATGTTCCTACTCGGATTTTTTTCCGCCCTCGACGCCATCTTGAATCAACACATGGAGCAAATTCTGGAGGACATTCCCCTCGACGCGCGGATCAAGGCGGCCTTGACCGATATGTCCGGCGTCAATGGAGCATGGCTGTCCCTGCTGCATGATCTCGACCGTTGGGATTGGTCGGCCGTCGCGGACCGGGCCCCCAAGTTGGGCGTTCCGCTGGAGTTGATCGGCTCCCTCAACCTGGAAGCCTGGACCTGGATGGTCGAGGTCATGCATGGAGCGTGACCCAGACGGCGCCAGCCAATACCGTGCACGGGGAACAAAGTATGCGTGATCTGCTGACGGGCCCTGCCTTTCCTTTTTTGGCCCTCGTCCTCGGGCTGTGCCTGGGCAGTTTTTACAATGTCTGCGTGCACCGCTACCTGACCGGACAATCCATTGTCTGGCCGGCCTCCCATTGTCCGTCCTGCGGACATGTCCTGTCGTGGTGGGAGAACATCCCCGTTCTGTCCTATGTCCTGCTGCGGGCGCGTTGTCGGTCCTGCCGGGGGACCATTCATTGGCGTTATCCGGCCCTGGAGCTTCTGTCCGGGCTTTTGGCCCTGCTCCTCGCCCTGCGTTTCGGTCCTGGCCTGGCCTGGATGACGTACATGGTTTTCGCCGGCGTCTTTCTTGTCGCCAGCTTCATCGACCTCGACTCCTTTCTCCTGCCCGACATCCTGACCTACCCGGCCGGAGCCCTGGCCTTGGCCACTCCGTTGTTCCTGCCCGTGAGCTGGGAGGAAACCGTGCTCGGAAGCGCCGTGGGCGCGGGATCCTTTCTGCTCCTGCAGCAAACCTACCTCCGTCTGCGCAAGCTCGACGCCTTGGGCACGGGGGACATCAAGCTCATGATCAGCCTGGGCGCGCTGGTCGGACTGTCCAAACTGCCGCTCATGGTTCTGCTCTCCGCTCTGGCCGGCCTCGTGGTTTCGGTGGCGTATCTGCGCCGTTCTTCCGCCCAGGGCCTGCGCACCGCCATCCCATTCGGACCGTTTCTGTGTCTTGGCGCGGCGCTGACCATGCTGTGGGGAGACCAAATCCTGCTGTCCTTTCTGCAGTACTGATCGCGTGATCTGTGTCCGTCGCGCTTGCGGATGTATTCTGTGAAATAAAGAACATTGGTTGTTTGACCAATGTATATTTTCAAGATTTGCCAAAACATTCAAGACAGATAAAAAATCTTGTTCCTCTCTTGACGATACCTTTCCGTTGGATTAGCCCGGATTTCTGTGGAAAAATGACTCACTGTGGATTCCTTGCCGATGCTTCTCCAGGCAAGCAAGTTAACTGGTTTTCTGGTTAACTTTTTTCATATTGGTGTTGCAGGTGACTGGATTTTTTCGCAAGGAGGTTATTCGTCTATGCTAGTCCCGCAGATGTTGGGGGTCAGCATCGTCCTGCCGCTTATCGCGGCGGTGCTATGTCTGATCAACGTCTCAACCCTCAGGTCCATGCTGGTTGTCGGAACCGGCGTGGTTGTCTCGCTGGCGTCGCTTTTCTTGGTGCAAGCCGGGACATTCTCCCTGTCCGTGGAAACCCTGTTCGGCGTTCATGCCGACGGGCTCATCGCCATCCTCGATTTTGCGCTGCTGTTCGTCATTCTGGGCATCAGCTATCAGCTCAAGAACAAGCTGATCGCGGTGCTCACCGCGCTGCAGATCGTGCCCCTGGCCTTTCTCGAACTGTTCATGCACGCCGGCGAGGGAGTCGGCCCGACCTTGTACGGCGATCAGTTTTCCATGATCATGTGCATGGTCATTTCCATCATTGGCTCCCTGATCTGTATTTATGGCCTGCCCTACATGAAGGAGCACGAGCATCATCTGAAGCTGGCTTCGTCCAAACAGGGCCGGTTTTTCTTTTTTATGGTGCTGTTCCTGGGCGCCATGAACGGGCTGGTTTTCGCCAACAACCTGCTCTGGCTCTATTTCTTCTGGGAAGTGACCACGTTCTGCTCCTTCATGCTGATCAAGCATGACGGCACGGACATCGCGGTCAAGAACGCGACCCGCGCCCTGTGGATGAACATGCTCGGCGGCGTGGCCTTTGTTTTCGCCCTGGTTTTGATCCGCGCCCAGGGTCTGCCCCTGTCCCTGCAGGAACTCATCACCGCCGAAAAGGCTTCGGCCCTGTTCCTGCTGCCCATTGGCCTGCTCTGCTTCGCCGGTTTCACCAAGGCCGCCCAGACGCCCTTCCAGAGCTGGCTGTGCGGAGCCATGGTCGCGCCAACCCCCGTTTCGGCTCTGCTCCACTCCAGCACCATGGTCAAGGCGGGCGTGTATCTGGTCATCCGCCTGGCTCCGGCTTTCGCGGGCACGGTGTTCAGCAATTATGTCGCCCTGTTCGGCGCGTTCACCTTCTTGGCCACGGCCGTCCTGGCCCTGTCCCAGAGCAACGGTAAAAAGATTCTGGCCTATTCGACCATCAGCAATCTGGGCATGATCGTGGCCTGCGCCGGTATCAACACGCCGGCCGCCATGTCCGCCGCGATCCTGCTGATTGTCTTCCACGCCATCTCCAAGGGTTTGATGTTCTTGTGCGTGGGCACCATCGAGCAGAAGATCGGCAGCCGGGACATCGAGGACATGCGCGGTCTCATCGCGGTCATGCCCAAGACGGCCATGGTCGCCGTGATCGGCATCGTAACCATGTTCCTGCCTCCCTTTGGCGCGTTGTTGTCCAAGTGGATGGCCGTCGAAGCCTCGGCCCAACTGCCCCTGGTCGTGCTCATGCTGGCCGTCGGCTCGGCCCTGACCATGGTCTTCTGGGGCCGCTGGCTTGGTCTGCTCATGACCTCCACCGTGCAGGAAGTGGATCTCAAGAACGAGGACCAGGCTCCCCTGATCCGCGTGCCCCTGGTCTTTCTGGCCGTGGCGGCCATTGTCATCAGCTTCGTCGCTCCGGGCCTGTATACGTCCATGGTTCTGCCGGTCCTGGAAAAGTTTTATTCCACGGATCTCTATGTCGCGGCACTTGGCGTGATCTCCAACAACATCGGCATGTTCGCTCTGTATCCGGTCTTTGTCATCCTGACCTTGGGCGTGATTTGGGCCGCGCGCATGTCCTCGACCAAGACGGTCGGCAAGCGGGCCTATTCCACGCCGTATGTCTGCGGTTTGCAGGATCCGACCGATAGCCGTCGCTTGGGCTTCAAGGGACCCCTCGGCGTGTGGGCGGAATTCAAGACCACCAACTATTACATGGAAAAATTGATCGGCGAGG
>CAYLNA010000009.1:23954-26992 GCA_964384665.1 uncultured Desulfovibrionaceae bacterium
GTGTGGGCGGAATTCAAGACCACCAACTATTACATGGAAAAATTGATCGGCGAGGAGCGGATTTCGACCTGGATCAATCTCGCCGCCGTTGGAATTCTGATCATCTTGCTGGCGGGGGTGCTGTAATGGACGCCAAAACGATTCTGTACGTCATTCTGGCAATTATCTTGAGTCCCATCGTCGGCGGCTTGCTGGCCGGCATCGACCGGCGTCTGACCGCGTGGTGTCAGGGCCGTTTCGGTCCGCCCATTCTCCAGCCCTTCTATGACGTCATCAAGTTGCTCGGAAAGGAACGGCTCATCGTCAACTACTGGCAGATTTTCTGCGTCCACATTTATCTGATTTCGTCCATCCTCTGCGTGGCCCTTTTCGCCATGCAGGCCGACCTGCTCATGATCTTCTTCGTCATGACCATCGGCGCGGTGTTCATGGTCGCGGGCGCCCTGTCCGTGCCCTCGCCCTATTCCCAGCTTGGCGCCCAGCGCGAGCTGATTCAGATGCTGACCTACGAGCCGCTGCTGGTCATCGTCTTCGTCGGCATCTATTTCGTCACCGGCAGCTTCAAGATCGACACGATCCTGGCCTATGATCGTCCCATCTTCCTGCTCCTGCCCCTGCTGTATCTGGTGCTGACGTTCGCCCTGACCATCAAGCTGCGCAAGTCGCCGTTCGATATCTCGGCCAGTCACCACGCGCACCAGGAAATCGTCCGCGGCGTCTTGACCGAATACTCCGGCCCGTACCTGGCCATCCTGGAAATCGCCCACTGGTACGACATCGTGCTCATCCTGGCGATTTGCAGCCTGTTCTGGAGCACCAGCCTGATCGGCATGCTTGTTCTGCTGGCCGTGACCTACATGGCCGAGATCGTCATCGACAACGTGACGCCCAGAATGACCTGGAAATGGATGCTGACCTATGTGTGGGCGGTTGGAATCAGCCTGTCCTTCTTCAACATGGCGCTCCTGTACGCCAAGTCCTTCTAAGCACTATTCAAATGGAGTTCAGATATGGGCTTTATCAAAGATCTTCTGCATACATCCCGAATGAAGTCGCCATGGCTGATCCACTTCGACTGTGGAAGCTGCAATGGCTGCGACATTGAAATTCTGGCCTGCCTCACTCCTGTCTATGACGTGGAGCGGTTTGGCATTCTGAACATCGGCAACCCCAAGCACGCCGACGTGCTGGTCGTGTCCGGCACGGTCAACCCCAGAAACGCCAAGGCTCTCAAGAACATCTACGATCAGATGCCCGAGCCCAAGGCCGTCATCGCCATCGGAGCCTGCGGCACGTCCGGCGGAGTTTTCCGCGAGGCCTACAACGTCCTTGGCGGCGTGGACAAGGTCATACCGGTTGATGTCTATGTGCCGGGATGTCCGTCCAAGCCCGAGGCCATCATCGACGGCGTGGTGTTGGCCCTGGAAAAATTGAAGGAGCGTCAGCCCGACAAGGAAACGGAACCCATGGTGGCTGATCTGAAAAAGGCCAGGGAATTTTATGAAAACCGCCAAGATCGTCAGGTAGTGGGGTAAGGTATGGCCTTCGAGACCAAGAACATAGCAAAGAATCAGCTTCTGGCCGAGGTGCAGAACCTCAAGAGCAAGGGCTATCGTTTCGTGACCATGAGTTGCGTGGATCTGGGCGACAGCCTGGACCTGATCTACCACTTCGATCTGGAACTCCAGCTGCTCCACCTGCGCATCACCCTGCTCAAGGGTGACATCGCTCCGAGCATCTCCGGAATTTTCTTCGCGGCCTTGCTCATCGAGAACGAGACCAAGGATCATTTTGGCGTCAATTTCGAGGGCTTGGTCCTTGATTTTGGCGGGAACCTCTACCTTGAGGAAGAGGTCAAGAAATTCCCCTTCTGCAAGGTGAGCGTGACCAAGAACGAAACCGCCGAGGGGGGTGCCCAATAATGTCGACAATCGTACCTTTTGGACCGCAGCACCCGGTTTTGCCCGAACCTCTGCACCTGAAACTGGTGCTCGAGGATGAAATCGTCAAGGAAGCTCTGCCGACCCTGGGCTATGTCCACCGCGGCCTGGAAACACTGGCCACGATCAAGGACATGGACCAGATGGTGCAGGTGGTGGAGCGGGTCTGCGGCATCTGCAGCTGTATCCACGCCCACACCTATTGCATGTGCATCGAGGGCCTGATGGGCATCGAAGTGCCCCAGCGCGCGGACTTCCTGCGCGTCATCTGGTCCGAGCTGCACCGCATGCATTCCCATCTGCTCTGGCTGGGCCTGTTGGCCGACGCCTTTGGCATGGAAAGCCTGTTCATGCATTGCTGGCGCATCCGCGAGCGGGTCATGGATGTGCTCGAAGCCACGGCCGGCAATCGGGTCATTATCTCCGTCAACAAGATCGGCGGCGTGCGCCGCGATCTGAGCGTGGATCAGACGAGATGGATCCTGCAGGTCGTGAACGAGCTGGAACAGGAACTCGACAAGATCAAGCCGGTGCTGACCAACGACTACACCGTGAAGAAACGCACCGTCGGCGTCGGCGTTTTGAACTACCAGCAGGCCTACGAGCTGGGCGCGGCCGGCCCCCAGCTGCGCGGCTCCGGCGTGGCCCAGGACGTGCGCATGACCGGATATGGGGCGTATAAATACATCGACTTCGAACCCGTGGTCGAAACCGCCGGCGACAGCTGGGCGCGGACCATGGTCCGCTTCCGCGAGATCTATCAGGCCATCGACATTGTCCGTCAACTGATCGGCAAGCTGCCCGATGGAGAAATCGCGGCCAAGGTCAAGGGCAAGCCCGAGGGCGAGATCGTCTGCCGGTCCGAACAGCCGCGCGGCGAGGTGCTGTACTACGTCAAGGCCTCCGGAAAGAAGTATCTGGACCGTGTTCGTATCCGCACGCCCACATTCGCCAACGTTCCTCCGCTGCTGGCGATGTTGCCCGGATGCGAGATGGCCGATGTGCCGGTGATTGCTTTGTCCATTGACCCCTGCATCAGCTGCACGGAACGCTAAGGAGGGCTTTCATGCTTGATATGACAGCAACCGTTGTCAGAAA
>CAYLNA010000010.1:0-2377 GCA_964384665.1 uncultured Desulfovibrionaceae bacterium
TGGCCAAGATGCCGCACATGCTCGTGGCCGGAGCCACGGGCGCGGGCAAGTCCGTCTGTCTGAACTGCCTGCTCCTGAGCCTTGTCTACAAGCACGACCCGGAGCACGTGAAGCTCCTGCTGGTGGACCCCAAGCGCATTGAGCTGGCCGTGTACGGAACCCTGCCCCACCTGGTTCATCCCGTGGTCACGGACATGAACTTGGCCAAGAACGCCCTGGAATGGGCCGTGTACGAGATGGAGCAGCGCTACGAAGCCATGGCCCGGACCGGAGTGCGTCACATCACCACCTACAATCAGAAGCTAGCCGACCTGGGCGATGACCGGCCCGAGGAATTGCGCGACCTGAAGCCTTTTCCCTATCTGGTCATCGTCATCGACGAATTGGCCGACCTGATGATGACGGCGGCCAAGGAAGTGGAGGGCAGCATCGTCCGCCTGGCCCAGCTGGCCCGCGCCTCGGGCATCCATCTTATCCTGGCCACGCAGCGGCCGTCGGTGGACGTGGTCACGGGCATCATCAAGGCCAACTTTCCCTCGCGCATCGCCTTTCAGGTCAGTTCCAAGCACGATTCCCGGACCATTCTGGACAGCATCGGCGCCGAATATCTGCTGGGCCAGGGCGACATGCTGTTCAAATTGAGCGGCGGGGGCATGCAGCGCGTGCACGGGGCTTTTGTCGGCGATGACGAGATCGCCCGCGTGGTCGGGTTCTGGGAAAAGCAGCGGCCGCAGCGGTTCGAACTGGATTTCACGGAATGGAACAGCGGCGGCGAGAGCGGCGGAGCCGATGGCGGGGCCGGACCGAGCGACGTGCTCGACGATCCCAAATACGGCGAGGCCATCGATTTCGTGACCGAGCAGGGCCGGGCCTCCATCTCCATGATTCAGCGCCGGCTGCGCATTGGCTTCAACCGCGCGGCCCGGTTCATCGAGCAGATGGAAATGGATGGAATCATCGGTCCCCAGGACGGGAGCAAGCCCCGCCTTGTCCGGAAAAAGGAGTAAGCGATGGACATGCCTCGCGTTTGGGCCCACCGCGGCGCGCGGTCCGTGGCTCCGGAAAACACCATGGCCGCAGCCAGGGCCGCCTTGTCCCAGGGCGCGTTTGGTTGGGAACTGGATGTGCATTTGAGCCGGGACGGGCAGGTCGTGGTCATCCACGATCACGGGTTGCGCCGGATCACGGACGCCAGGACACGGAGCATTCCGCGTCGGGATCAGGTGGTCGGCCGGTTGACCTTGGCCGAATTACGCGCCTTGGACGCCGGGAGCTGGTTTGCTCGGCAGGATCCGTTCGGAACCATCGCCGACGGGACGCTTTCCTCTCTCGATTTGATTGGATTTGCGGGTGAGTCCATTCCAACCCTGGCCGAGGCCCTGGCCTGGAGCCGGGAAGTTGGTCTGCATGTCAACGTTGAGATCAAGGACCAACTGGGGGGAGACGACGATGGATTGGTCCGGACCACGGCCGATTTGATCCGGGCCTCGGGCCTGGCCGATCGGGTTTGCGTTTCATCCTTCCGGGCGGCTTCGGTGGGTCTTTTTCATGCGCTCTGTCCGGAAATCCCGGTGGGTCTTTTGCTCGACACCAGAGCCATGCAGGCTCCGACCGATCGCATCATGGACGTGCTGCGCGGTCTCGGAGCCACGGCCCTGCATCCGGCCGTGCGCAGCCTCCGGCCCGGATTGATCCGCGAATTCACGTCGAGCGGGTTCGACGTCAATGTCTATACCGTGAACAGCCCCGAGGATCTGGACTGGCTGGGCCGGGAAGGGGCCACTGGCGTGATCACGGATTTTCCGGATCGGGCCCGGGATTTTTACTCCAGACTCGGATAGCCTCCCATGAAAGGGGTGCAGGGGACGAGTCCCCTGCCCGCCGGAGGCTTCTTTATTCCTCTTCCCCGCCGATAAAACGGAAGCGCGGCCGCCTGACGCCGTCGCGCTCCACCTCCTCCACGAACATGCTCAGAGGCCGCACCCACAGACCGGATTCGCCATAAAGCGGCCGATATACGACCATGTCCTCCTGGCCTTCGCTGTGCCGGGCCACGCCCAGAACCTCGTAGTCCTTGCCCTTGAAATGGCGGTACCGGCCCGGTTTCAGGGTTGGGCCGTCGTGCTTATTCCCCGTCATCGGTTTCCTCCGCGCCGTCCGCGCTGAACACCGTCACCCCGTGCACCCGGACCCGTTGAATCTTGAGCGCGCCCTGGGCTTCAAGCAGGGTCGGGCTGATTTCGGGCCGGCCGTCGCGCAGGCCGATGCCAAGCAACCTGTACGCAGCCCAGAGCATGCGCGCGGCCGCGCCCGTGTACCAGCTCCAGCCGCCCCGGCCTTCGTAGCCCGGTCCGTGGAAGATGTCCGCCGCCTGCTG
>CAYLNA010000010.1:2477-6079 GCA_964384665.1 uncultured Desulfovibrionaceae bacterium
TCGCGGTCCACGGCTCCGGACAACAGGGGCCACGCCGAGCACAGGGCGTCGGCATAGTCCAGCGCGTCGCCGCTGTCGGTCATGGCCCGGATGAAATGATCCTCCCGCCACTGCCTCGCCAGGGCATGGCGCAGGCGTTCGGCCTTGGCCGTGTATTTTTGCGCCACGGCCTGTCCGTCGCGTTCCGCGATGAGCGGAATCATGGTCCGCAGCACGTCGTGCAGGAAAAAGCCGAGCCAGACGCTGGTGCCCACGCCGTCCACGCCCACGGCGCTCAGGCCGTCGTTCCAGTCGTGCGCGCCCATGAGGGGGAGGCCGTTTTTGCCCAGGCGGGCCAGGGTGGCGTCCAGGGCGCGCAGGCAATGTCCGTAAAGGGTCGCATTGTCCCTGGACGGGCGCGGGACAAAAGCGATGCCCTCCTCGCCATGGGGGATGGGCCGGCCTTCCAGGTAGGCGATGCGTTCGTCCAGGATGGAGCGGTCGCCGCTGCCGTCCACGTAGCGGCAGGTCAGGTAGGGCAGCCACATGTGCGGATCCGAGGCCCGGTTGCGCATGCCCAGACCGGTCTTGCGGTCCCAGGTCTGGTGCCACCACTGCAGGACGTCGCCGTCGTGGAACTGCTGTCCGGCATGGAGCAGGATTTGGGCCCTGGCCTGGTCCGGCCGCAGATAGACGAGGGGCAGCACGTCCTGGAGCTGGTCGCGGAAGCCATAGGCCCCGCTGCGCTGCTGCGGTCCCAGGCGGCCCCAGAGTCGGGCGTTGAAGATCTGGTAGGGTAGCCAGCAGTTGACCAGACGATCGAAGGCCGGGCTGTCCGTGTCGACGCGGATGGCGCTCAGGATCGAGCGCCACCATGCGGTTGTGCGAGTCAGCGCCGTCATGATGGCCTCGGTGTTGTCCAGGGCGCGGATGCGCTCCCGGCCGCGTTGGATGCTCGATTCCTGACCGATGAGCACGTGCATGCTGGCTTCGCCGCCGGCAGGAACCGTGATGGTCCCGGACAGGGAGGCCACGCGGTAGCCGTCGTCGTCCTGATCCGGGTCCGGTCCGCCGCAGACGACCATGCACGGGTCGGAGAAGTCGCGCCCTTCGCCCAGGAAGCGGTTCAGGCTGGTCTCCGCGGCGCGCACGGGCAGGCTGGAGGCGACGAAGGCCCAGCCCTGATGGTAGCGGTTTTCCGGGCGGTTGAAAAAGAGCGCACCGAGCTTGGCGTCGGTTTCGGTCTCGATCTGGCCGACGGAATCCACGGCGACCTCGGCCAGGACGATCTGGGCGCAGAAGGTCACGGCATAGGTCTTGGGCGTCGCGGACGCGTTGCGGATGCGCAAAAGCCGGGCCTCCACGGGCTGGTCCGGCAGGACAAAGGCGGTCAGCTCGGTGTCGATGTAGCCGCGCCGCATGCGGAACACGCAGTGGCCCAGGCCGAAGGTGACGTCATGGGTGGCGGCCTTGTCCCGGAAGGGGACGTAGGTCGGGGAGAAAATTTCGCCCGTGGCCGTGTCCTTCAGATAGAAGATCTGGCCGGGAGTCTGCACGCTCATGGAGTCCGGGGCAAAGGGGGTCAGGGCGTTTTGCTGGGAATTGCCCATGAAGGAGGACAGAGCCCCGTCGTTGGTGGCCAGCAGCCCATAGCCCAACTCGTTGGTCATGAGGTGGGCCCAGCGGCGCGGGGTCTTCCAGCCCAGGTGCAGTTCCTCGCCGTTGTCGGAGAAGCGGAAGGTTTCGCTGACGGGGGGCCGGAGCATGTCTTCCAGGGAGGGCTCCGGGATGTCGCGGGACGGCCCGGCTGGGATCGTTGGATGGGTGATGGCCGTTCTGGGCAGATGGAACAGCTCCTGGATCAGGCGCGCGCCGTCCTCGGCCGAGGAGGCGTATCCGTCCAGGAGGAGGAATTCGGCGGACTGGCCGGGTTCGAGGCGTACGGCCAGGCGCAGGCTGGCGATGGGATCGAAGGTGTAGCGCAGGTCACGGTCGTCCAGGGCGCGGGTCGGACCAAAAAGTCCCTCGGGATCGTGCAGGGTGGTGTCGCCGATGAAGTTGCCCCGATTGTCCTCGTAGCCGATCAAGCGGACATGGGGCTGGTCGGCGGGAACGTGCGCGGCGTGCATGTAGACCTCCGGCGAAGGCCGCAGATCCTGGGGCTTGGCCGCGTTGGTCTTGATGATGCGGTTGCGGCCGAGGATGGCCCCGAGTTCGGGCACGAACCAGGTCGCGATGTGCTGCCGGTTGTAGAACGGATGGCGCAGTTGCGGATTGGGGTCGTTCAGGCAGATTTCCCGATATGACGTCAGTTCCAGCTGGCGCGGATGCTTGGCCGTGTTGGTCAGGCGCACCCGGCAGATCTCGGCGGTCCGATCCGGGAGCAGACTGATGTCGGCCTGGGCCGTGACGCCCTGGCAGGAGCCGGTCACGCGGACCGACAGCGATCCTGTGGACTCCACACATACGTTCACGTCCCGGCGGCGGATGGGCCGGCAGCCCAGGGTCCAGGGTTCGGCTCCGTCTTCGTGCAGGTACAGGAATTTGCCGACGCTGTGGGCGCGGGAAACCGGGCGGTTGGTCAGGTCGTATTCGCGGCCGTGGCGCACGGTGCTGAAGACCCGGCTGTAGCCCCGGCCGTCGCGGCCCTGGATCACGGTGTAGACGCCGTTATGCAGGATGATTTCGTTCGGCGGACAGTAGCCCGGCCGGTCCAGTCCGCAGGACAGGCCGATGTTGGAGCGGGGCTTGGCCTGACGCCTGGCCCTGGCTCGCGTGACCAGGGCCGTGATCGCGCCGCCGATCAGAAAGAGGACCACCAGCACGGCCAGGGGCGAGGCCTGACCCTGACCGGTTTTCTGGATGGACTCGGCCGTGTCCCAGACATGGCCCCAGTCCGCGCCCATGGGCAGGAAAAAGGGAATGAGCAGCGGGGCCCAGGTGGCGAAGCGGCGCAGGGCTTCGGGAATGCAGCGGGTCCGACCGGGGTGGCCCTGGAACCGGGCCAGGAGTTCGTCCAGGGCGTCGCCGCCGACAAAGGACAGGTTGACCAGGGTGGCCACGCGCAGGCCCATGTGATCCAGCCAGATCAGGATGCGGAACCAGTCGTAGGCCAGCAGATACATGAAGGTTTGGATGCTCCAGCCGCGAAAGGCCTCGGGGGTGAGGGCGATGCTCTGCCAGATGGCGGTCAGGGTGCGGATGGCCCCATCCTGGTTGTACCAGGTCGGGTCCGGGGAGATGCGCAGCAGGGAATAGATGACCGGGGCCATCCACAGTCCCCAGCGCAGCACGCGCACGGTCTGTTCGGCCACGGCGATCATGCCCTCGCGACTGGTCAGCATGCGGATGGGCGTCAGGCTGCGGGTGAAGAGGGCGGTCAGAAAAAAGAGGTTCACGCTGAACAGGGGGGCGGCCAGGGACCAGTTGATCACGCCGGACACGGACTCGTTGAAGAGGATGCGCGCACTGCCGGTGTGCGGGCCAAGGTTCATGGCCCCCCATTTGCTGAACAGGGGATAGATGATGTAATCTGTGGCTCCCTCCTGATGCAGGGTGGTGTAGAGTCCGAACTTGGTCATGATGACGGAAGTCTGGTGGGGGTCGAGATACCAGGCGATGGC
>CAYLNA010000010.1:6179-24859 GCA_964384665.1 uncultured Desulfovibrionaceae bacterium
GGCGCGGATGCACAGGGCGTTGATGCCCACGGTCACGGCGATGTTGAACACGGCCAGAACTACGCCCCGACCGGCCAACTCTGTCCCGCGCGGACCGAGAAACGAGGCGTCGGACGACAATCCGCCCAGGTCCCGCAGCAGGTCGGGAGTTTGCAGCAGCAGGAGCCAGTTGAACAGGAATGGCGCGAACAGTAGGCTGATCTGGGCCAGAGTCGAGGGATGGCGTCCGTTGCGGGCCATGGACACGGTCAGAAGCGAAATATGGGCCAGGGCCATGAAGGTGGCGCAGATGGGACTTAAGGTCAGCAGGTCCGTCCACTGGGTCGGGGCTTGCCAGATGAGGATTTCGCGGTGACTGGCCAGGGTCAGGGCCATGGGGATGAACGCGTCGAGCAGGCTTTGGGCCAGGGTGGGCCGGCGGCCCGTGGCCACAAAACACAACATCCAGGCGCAGGCAAGGCCGATGGGGGCGATGGTCAGGGCCGGAAGCAGGTGGGACGGCGGGAGCGGTCCCTCGGCGACCCAGAACGGGTGCCCTGCGTAAACCAAGGGCATGGCGCCGCAAAAAAGAATCAGGGCCGTGCAATAGCACAGCCCGGCCAGAACCGGATGGGAAATGGAAAAGGATGCTTTCACGAAATACCTGCGCGGGGGTTGACCGTGGGTGGCGTGGGTTGGACAGGGCGGAAGTTCATCGCGGAGCACCTTGTCATCAGGTTTTTTGAAAGACAAGGCTTGGATTGGTCCGGCCCGCCAGATGTCCAGGCGGGAGTGGCCGGGGAGAATTTCGCCCACTTCGGAACGGAATCAGGATGTTACGCGAGTCGTACTTGCCACGGGAAAGATGTCGGTGCTAGGTTTGCGGAAATCACACATTCCGACCAAGGAGGATGCTCATGGATCCCGCCGCGCTGATTCCCTCGCCCGATACCATTCCCGTGGCCTGGGGCTGGTTCGAGGCTCTGCTGCTGGTCACGTTCGCCTGTCATCTGCTGCTGATGAACGCCCTTCTGGGCGGCTCCGTGCTGGCCCTGCTGGGAGCGCGGCCGCCTCTTGGCCCCGGAGCGGAGCTGGCCAAACGGCTGCCGACCACCCTGGCCCTGACCGTGAATCTGGGCGTACCGCCCCTGCTGTTTTTGCAGGTGCTGTACGGACAGTTCCTGTACAGCGCGGCTATTTTGTCGGCCGTGTACTGGATGGCCCTGGTGGCCGTGGTCATGGTCGCCTATGGGTTGCTCTATGTCCACGCCGGCCGGGCCAAGCGGGGACTTTTCGGCGGTGCGGCCGGTTTGCCTCTGCCGCTGGCCGTGTGTGGGTTGCTGGCCACCAGCTTTATTCTGACCAACATCATGTCCCTCATGATCCGGCCCGAGGCCTGGTCTCAATATTTTCTCAATGGCCGGGGCACGATTCTGAACATCGGCGATCCCACGTTTCTGCCGCGCTGGCTGCATTTCGTGACCGCGTCCCTGGCCGTGGGCGGTTTGTTCGTGGCCCTGCTCAACCGTCGCGCCCAGGCCTCGGACCAGCAGGCCGCGCTGCGGGTCCGCCAGGGTCTTAGATGGTTTTCCGTGGCCAGCCTGATCCAGGCTGGCATCGGTCTGTGGTGGCTGCTGGCCCTGCCGCGCGAGGTCATGCTTCTGTTCATGGGCGGGCGCGCGGTGCATACGGCCGTGTTCGTGGCTGGCCTGGGCGGGGCCGTGGCCATTCTGGTCATGGGCTTTTCGGGGCGGATCCGGGGATCGCTTGCGGCTTTGGTCGGGACCGTGCTGGTCATGGTCGGCATGCGCGATCTGGTGCGCATGGCCTATCTTGAGCCCTATTTTCATCCGGCCAATCTGGAAGTGACCGGACAGTACGGCTCCCTTGTGCTCTTTCTGGTCAGTTTCGCGGCCGGACTGGGGGCCATCGCCTATATGTTTGCATTACACCGCAAGGCCGGGGGAGGAATCTAGCATGGAATATCCTGTTTGGCAGCTCTCGACCCTGGCCGGGGGATTCTGGATCGCGCTTATCGCCACGACCCATGTTTTTGTCTCTCATTTCGCCGTGGGCGGCGGACTCTTCCTGGTCTTGACCGAGGCCCGGGCCCGGCGCGAGAATTCAGCGGAACTCTTGGAATTCGTGCGCGGGCACACGTGGTTTTTTCTGCTTCTGACCATGGTTTTCGGCGGCATCTCCGGCGTGGGCATCTGGTTCTCTATTTCCGTACTCGCCCCAGCCGCGACCTCGACTCTGGTACACATATTTGCCTGGGGCTGGGCCACGGAATGGGTCTTTTTTCTCGGCGAGATCGTGGCCCTGCTCATCTATCATTATTCCTTCCAGCGCATGAATCCGCGCGATCACATGATCGTGGGCTGGCTGTATTTTCTTTTTGCCTGGCTTTCGCTCTTCGTCATCAACGGGATCATCGGCTTTATGCTGACCCCCGGAGACTGGTTGCTCACGGAGAATTTCTGGGACGGGTTTATCAATCCAACGTTTTGGTCATCCCTGATCTTTCGTTCCTTGATGGCCTTCATGTTGGCAGGATTGTTCGGTTTTCTGACTGCCCTGCGCATTCCGGGCGAGGCCACGCGAACCCTGGCCATGCGCATGTGCGCGTCGTGGGCGGTCGTTTCCCTGCCGCTCATGCTTCTGGCCGGATGGTGGTATCTGTCCGTGCTCCCGGCCGACGTGCACGCCTTCATCACCCAGAAATCCCAGGAAATAACCCCGTATTTCAAGATTCTGCCCGCAGCCTGCGCCATTGTCATGATCGGCGCCCTGATCATGGCCCTGCGCCTGCCGCGCGGGCCGCGCGCGGTCGTGGCCGTGATTCTGCTCGTGGCCGGGTTCGCCATTGTCGGCGCGTTCGAGTTCGTGCGCGAGGCCGGGCGCAAGCCGTGGATCATCCATGGCCACACCTGGGCCCAGGGCGTGCGTCTGGATCAGGCCGGCAAACCGGGCGAGCCGTTTCTGCCTCGCGCCAAATGGGCCGCGACCAAGGATGCCGGTAACCGCCTGGAGGCCGGGCGCGAGCTGTTCGTGTTTCAGTGTCTGTCCTGTCACAGCGTGGGCGGGCCCATGAACGACATCCGCAAGGCCACGGCCAAGGTGGCCACGATTGGCATGGAAGCTTATCTGACCGGTCAGGGACGCGTTTTTGCGCACATGCCGCCCTTTCTTGGCGACGACAAGGAGCGCCGCGCCCTGGCCGAGTACATCACCATCGTCCTCAACAACCGCGAGCCCGACGACCAGGCCGTGGTCAACATCACGCCCCTGCGCGAGGAGCTGCCGCCTTTCGATGCGGCCACGGACGAATATGTCCTGCTGGCCTGGAACACCCTGGGCATGAAGTGCATTTCCGACGCGGACGGTTTTTTTTCCTTTCTGCCCCCGGGCAATGCCCTGGGCGCGGTGCTGCTCAAGCGTGGCGAGACGCCCGAGTTGCTCGACGGCCAGACGATCGAGATTGCCTACGCGGCTCCCGAAGGCTTCAAGAATCCGTCGGCCCATGTGGATTTCTGGAAATACGCGCCCTCTCTTGTGGGCAAGGAACTGTCACCCAATGTCTCGACCACGGGTCGGAGCCTGGACGGCGTCATGGGCTTCAACAACGCGACCCGGAACTTCGAGGCGGCGGGCATTCCGGTGGCGCCCTATGCCGACGATGGGAGCATGAACCCCTATCCCGTGTTCGCGGTCACGGCCACGGACAAGGCGTCCGGCGCGGTCCTGGCCCGGACCAAGGTCGTGGCTCCGGTCGGAGCCGAGATGGGCTGCAAGAGCTGCCATGGCGGGGGGTGGCGCAAGGGCGTGGCGGGCATTTCCGCCGAAACGGCCGAGGGCATCCTCGACGTGCACGACAAGCGTTCCGGCACCACCCTCGCAGCCCAGGCCAAGGCGGGACGCCCCGTGCTCTGCCAGAGCTGTCATCCCGATCCGCTGTTGAGCGCCAAGGGCGATCCCAAGCTGCTGAACCTGCCCGCCGCCATTCACGGTTTTCACGTTCAGTATCTCACGGGACGGGGCGAAGAGGTCTGCTCGCGTTGTCATCCGGACAGCCCCACCGGCGCGACCCGCTGCCTGCGCGACAACCACGCCGCCGCTGGCCTGGGCTGCCAGCATTGCCACGGTCACCTGGAGGACCACGCCCTGTCCCTGCTCAAGGGCGAGGCCAAGGCCGGCAAGGACCGGGCCGCGTTCTACATGGACGGGATCGGGGCCAGGGGCGTCGCCCACGCGGACGAGATCAAACCGCGCGCGCCCTGGCTGCAGGAGCCGGACTGCATGACCTGTCACGCGGGTGGCGCGCCAGATCCACGCACGGCCTCGGCCTTTAACGACTGGACCGAGGGTCCGGCCGGACTGTACCGCAACCGCAAGGACGCCATGGAGGCCGTGCCGTGCATCGCCTGTCATGGCGCGCCGCACGCCACCTATCCGGCCGCGAACGCCTATGGCCCGGAGCGGGACAATCTCCAGCCCCTGCAATACATGGGCTTTGCCGGCCCCATGGGCGCGCGCGAATCCTGCGCGGTCTGCCACGTGGAAATGCCGGCCGGTGACGCGCACCATTGATGCGCTGTTCGTGACCACGGCGCGGCGCGAGGACAGTTCGCGCCGCGCCGGTTTTTGTGCGAAGTGGAAACGGGCGGGCCGGGTTCGGCCAGGGTTGCGGCCCGGGTCGGGTCTGGGTAGGGATTGCCGGCTTGATATTGCGGAGGAATCGATGCGGACAGACAACGTGGATACGAGAATCGAGGATTTGGGGCGCGCCTTGCGCGACGCCGGCATGCGCCTGGCCACGGCCGAATCCTGCACGGGCGGCTTGGTGGCCTGTTCCCTGACCAATGTCGCGGGCAGCTCGGAGTGGTTCGAGGGCGGGGTGGTGGCCTATGACAACCGGGTCAAGATGAAGCTCTTGGGCGTGCCCAAGGAAATTCTGATCCGCCATGGCGCGGTCAGCGCCGAATGCGTGGAGGCCATGGCCAGGGGTGTCGCGGCCCTCATGGAGGCCTCGGCCGGGCTGGCCATCTCCGGCGTCGCCGGACCGGGCGGGGGCAGCGTCGAGAAGCCCGTGGGCACGGTTTGGATCGCCTGGGCCGTGGCCGGGCGAGTCTGGAGCCAAAAGTTTCTTTTTTCCGGGGATCGCTTGAGCATCAAGGCCCAGAGCATGGTCGCGGCCCTGGAAGGCCTGCACGCGCGCATAAAAAACGGCGCGTCCTGACGAACGCGCCGCAAAAAAACAGGAGTGGCTCCGGCCGGGTTCAGTTCAGGTAGTCGCCACGGTTGAACTTGAATTCCTCCGTGGTCGTCAGGATGTCCAATTCCTCGATCATGTCGTGCAATTCTTGACCGGAGGCCGGTTTCGCGGCGAGATCGCTCTTGACCTCCTGGATGCTCTGTCGGATGCCGGCCAACAGGTTGTAACCTTCTCGCAGGTTGCCTCCTTCCGCGCCGAGAGTCTGGGAATAATTTTCCCATTTGGAAAGCAGGGAATCCATTTTGTCCATGACCGTCTGCTCTGTTGGTTTGTGCAGCATGGCAGCTTGCAAGGCTTGATCAAGACCGACCAGTGGCATGGCCGGGGTCGCGGCCGTGCTGGACTGGACGGAAGTGCCTGAGTTCATTTCCTGGGAGAGCGCCTGTGCGAACCCTTCGCCGGAGGCGGACCGGACGGTGTTTTTTTGCTGGAGCTGCAGGGCAGCTATTTGTTCCGGAGTGATTTTCATGGCCATCTCCTTCCTTTTTGCCATGGGACGAAGCAAAGACCCTGCCAAGGAAATTTTTGAATGTATTTTTCGAAGATCATTGATGGTTGTCTTTTGATGACGGCAAGGTTTGCCGGGGCGGCCGTTCTGTTCCGCCGATATGCATGTAGCAGCCGCGTCGCCGCCCGGTCAATGCGGCCCGGCGGCGTCCAGGCATGAGCGGAGCGTGGACCACCGAGGCGTTGGTCTTGCGCCGGGGCGGGTTGGTCATCTATCCGACCGAGACGCTGTACGCCCTGGGCTGCCTCGCGACCTTGCCCCGGGCCGTGGAGCGGATTTTTGTTCTCAAGGGCCGTCCCCTGGACAAGCCGCTGCCGCTCATCATCGCCGATTGGGACATGGCCGCGCGCTTCGTGCGTCTGAACGCGGCCGCGTTGGCCCTGGCCCGGGAATTTTGGCCCGGCCCCCTTTCCATCGTGACCGAGGTGGACCAGCGCATCAGCCCCCTGGCCAGGGATAAACACGGGCGGGGGGCCGTGCGCATGACCCCCCATCCCATCGCCCAGGCCCTCTGCCGGGAGGCCGGAGCGCCGCTCGTTTCCTCCAGCGCGAACAAGAGCGGTCAACCCGCCGTGGCCGATCCGCGAAATCTGGATGCGGATCTCGCGGCCCAGGCCCTGGTCATCGACGTCCAGCCCTGGCCTGGCGGAGGTCCGCCGTCGACCCTGGTCGAGGTCGCGGCCGCGGGCGTGGTGCGCATCCTCCGTCCGGGCGTGCTGGGCCGGGCGGATTTCGCCGCCCACGGCTACGACGTGAAAGTATAGTACAAAAAATTTGTTTTGGATTGGCGGCCCGTATGGCGTCCCTCGGACAAGGTTTAAAAATTTGTATCGAATCGACCCGTTCAGGCGTGTCGGGGCCTGTGTATGCTCCTTTTACTTTGAATGAGTTATGCTTGTTTTTAAGAAAAATGGAGTTGTTTTTATATTTGGCCCGCCCTTTGCTAATTGGAAAATAACTTCCTCTTTTTGCCAAAATCGGCCCCCGTATCGGGTGATACGGGGGCCGATTTTGCTTTGGCGTTCACCATCGCGTTTTCCCGTCTCCAGATCCTCGCCCTTGCTTTTCTCGCGCGCCGTGGCCTCGCCTCGCGTCGTGCGCCGCGCCACGGGGTGTTTTCAGCTCGGTTCAATATTTTTGACCGTCCTTCCGTGACGGATGTTCATATTCTCGGTTTGGGCTTCAAGTCTTGGAAAAAAGGTGCTATGCACGAGATCAAGACTTGGATGCACGTTACGAGGAGACTGTCCGCAATGAACATTCCCTGTCCGCACTGCGGCGTCGCGTCGCCCGCACGGAATCCTTTTCCCACCGTTGACATCGTGCTGTACCGTCCCGGACACGGTGTGCTGCTCATTAAGCGCCGCAATCCTCCACACGGCTGGGCCTTGCCCGGCGGCTTCATCGACTATGGGGAGAGCGCGGAGCAGGCCGCCGTGCGCGAGGCCCGCGAAGAGACCGGTCTGGACGTGGCGCTCACGGGTTTGCTCGGCGTGTATTCCGATCCGCGCCGCGATCCTCGGTTTCATACATTGAGTGTTGTGTTCCTGGCCGAAGCAGCCCCCGACGCGGCGCCCGTCGCCGGTGACGACGCCGGCGAGGTTCGTTTTTTTTCCCTGGACGCGTTGCCCGATATGGCGTTTGATCACCTCGACATCGTTGATGATTTTGCCAAACGATTGAGCAGGAGCGCATGATTCACCCACCCTATGACATTGTTTTCCTGACCTCGGAGATCTACCCCTTTTCCAAATCCGGCGGCTTGGCCGACGTCATGGGCATTCTGCCCCTGACCCTGATGCGGATGGGGGTGCGCGTGGCCGTGATCACCCCGTTCTATGGCCGCCTGTCCACTGGCCAATATCCCGTGCGCCTGGTGCACGAGGATTGCCCGGTGGGCTATCCCTGGCCGGATTCCTCGGCCGATATCTTTTTGGCCGATTACCACGGTCTGCCCGTCTATTTCATTGAACGGGGCGAGTATTTCGACCGCCGCCATTACTACTGCACGCATAAGGGCGATTATTTCGACAACGGCGAGCGCTTCATCTTTTTCTGCCGGGCGGCCTTGTGCGCCATCCGGCAGCTGAATTTGGGCGCGCGCGTCGTGCACGCCCAGGACTGGCACGCGGGTCTGGCCATGGCCTATCTGGCCTATTGGCGGCGCGCGGACCCGTTTTGGGCCGGAATCCGCACGGTCATGTCCATCCACAATCTGGCCTATCAGGGGCGGTTTTCGTACCGCCTGTTCGAGCAATCGGGACTGCCGCTGGAAGCCTGGGGCATGGAAGGGGTCGAGTTTTATAGTAGTTTTAATTTTTTGAAGGCCGGTCTCGCCTACGCGGACATGATCACCACGGTCAGTCCGAGCTATGCCCAGGAGATCATGACTCCGGAATTCGGCTGCGGCCTGGAGGGCATCCTGACCCGCCGGCGGGCCGACCTGGTCGGCATCCTGAACGGCGCGGATTATGCCATCTGGAGCCCGGAGCACGACCCCGTTCTGGACTGTACCTATTCCAAGGACAATCCGGACGGCAAAATCAACTGCAAGGCGCGCCTCCTGGACGCGCTCAATCTCTCGTCGCATTTGAAGGACAGACCGGTCCTCGGTTTCATTGGCCGTTTTCGGGGGCAGAAGGGCATCGACATGGTCCTGGACATTATTCCGGAGTTGATGCGTCTCGATGTCGGCCTCGTGGCCCTGGGCGAGGGCAAGCCCGAGTTCGAGGATCGCTTCGTGCGCGTCATGGAAGACTATCCGGGTCGGGTCGTGGGCGTCATCGGCTACACCGAGGAAATGTCCCACCTCATCCAGGCCGGAACGGATATTTTCCTCATGCCCTCGCGCTACGAGCCCTGCGGTCTGACCCAGATGTACAGCCTGAGCTACGGCACCCCGCCCGTGGGCACGGCCGTGGGCGGACTGCTGGACACGATCATCCCTTATCCCCAGCCCGGCGCCAATGGTTTCATTTTCGCCGATCCCACGCCCGAGGCCCTGCTCGACGCGGTGCGGCAGGCGGTGCGAGTTTGGGAAGACCGGCCCGCGTGGAAGGAAATTCAGGTGAACGCCATGACGGCCAATTTTTCCTGGGAGAAATCGGCCAGGCGGTATATGGACGTGTACAAAAAACTGCACGACGACCTTTTTGAATGACGGAGGATCCAATGAGCATCGGAAAAAAATATGTGAAGGCCAAGGGACTTTGCAAGGCGACCTTTCATGTCTCCAGGGTCGAGGCCGGCGGGGCCAAGAGCGCCTTTCTCGTGGGCGAATTCAACGGCTGGGGCATGCATTCCCTGCCCATGAAGAAGCAGAAGGACGGTTCGTTCAAACTGGCGGTCGACCTGCCGGCGGGGCGGGCGTACCAGTTCCGCTATCTGCTCGATGACGAACGGTGGGAGAATGACTGGAACGCGGACAGATACGCCTACAGCGAGTTCGGCAACTGCGAGAATTCCGTGGTCGAGGTCTGAGTCCGGCGGGCCTTTCGCCCGTCGCTCGATTATCGCTTGTTGCTTTTTCCGCCCGAACTTCATAAATTTCTTCGGTTTCCGCGCCGTGTTCGCGGCGCGCGCAAAAACGCTTCTCCCCACCCTTGACCCGTTTCCCGGGGTTGTCCGCTTGCTCCGCGCAAGCCTGTCCCCTGGCGCAAAACGTCGCGCGGGAGAGGTCTTTCGTTCACTCTCACCACAAGGAACAAAGCTATGGACGCGCAACAACCCGCCTTCAAGGACATCGCGCCCCGTTTGCAGGGGCTGCGGGACGCCATGGATCTCACGGTGGAGGACATGGCCGCGCAGCTGGGTGTCACGCCCGCGGATGTCCTCAGGTATGAGTCCGGTGCAAGCGAAATCCCGGTCAGCTATCTCTTCAACGTGGCTCAGGTCTTTCAGGTGGACCTGACCGTGCTCATTTCCGGCAAGGAAGCCCACCTGCACACCGCGTCCCTGGTCCGCGCCGGCAAGGGCATGAGCGTCGAGCGACGCAAGGACTACGACTACAAGAGCCTGGCCTATCGTTTTGTCGGGCGGAAGATGGAGCCCTTTGTCGTCACCGTCCCCGGCAAGGACAAGGACGCCCTGACCTTCAACGAGCATCCGGGCCAGGAATTCATCCACGTTCTGAAGGGCAAGCTGGAAATCACCCTGGGGACCACCGTGCACGTCATGGAGCCGGGGGACAGCCTGTATTTCACGTCGCGTACGCCCCACGCCCTGCGCGGTCTGGATGGCCAGCCGGCCGAGTTTTTGGATGTGATTATCTAGGGGCTGGGCGTCATGTCCGGTCCCGAATCCTTCGTCATCCAAAAACAGAAATTCCAGGAGTACATCCATGATCGATAAATTGCGCCCCGCCTCGTACGAAGAATTCCAGGCCACGTTCGCCCTGGACATCCCCGCCAACTACAATTTCGCCTTCGACATGGTCGACGCCACGGCCGCGACCGAGCCGGACCGCTTGGCCATGGTCCACGTGGACGACGCCGAGGTTCGTCGCGAATACTCCTTCGCTTATTTTTCCGAGCAGTCCAGCCGCTTGGCCAATGCGTTGCGCGCTCTGGGCATCGGTCGCGGCGACAAGGTCATGATCATCCTGCACCGCCGGGTCGAGTTCTGGACGACCATGCTCGCCCTGCACAAGCTGGGCGCCCTGGGCGTGCCCTCGCCGGCCTTGCTCACGGCCAAGGATATCACCTATCGGGTCAATTTCGCCGCCATCAAGGCCGCCATCGTCGACACCTCGGTTCAGGCCACGGTCGAGGCGGCCCAACCGAACTGTCCGTCCCTGACCGTCCTGGTCATGGCCGGCCTGGAAGCGGCCGAGGCGGGGTGGAACAGTTTCGCGGAAATCTGCGCCCAGGCGGCCCCGGTCTTTCCGCGCCCGGCCGACGCAGCCTGCGGCGAGGATCCGGCCACCATCTTCTTTTCCTCCGGGACCACCGGCCAGCCCAAGATGGTTCTGCACAATTTCAACTATCCGTTCGGGCACGTCATGACCGCGTCCTACTGGCACGATATCGAGCCGGGCAACCTGCACCTGACCGTGGCCGACACGGGCTGGGCCAAGTCCGTGTGGGGCAAGTTCTATGGCCAGTGGCTGGCCGGGGGCGTGGTCTTTGTCTGGGATTACCGGGGCAAGTTCGATCCGGGTACGCTGCTGCGGATCATCGCCGAGCACAAGATCACCAATTTTTGCGCTCCGCCGACGATCTATCGTTTTCTGGTCCGCGAGAATCTGTCCTCGTACGATCTTTCGGCCCTGCGCCACTGCACCACGGCCGGAGAACTGCTCAACGAAAGCGTTTTCGAGACCTGGATGGAAAAACTCGGCAAGCCCATTTACGAAGGCTACGGCCAGACCGAGACCACCCTGCAGATCGCGACCTTCCCCTTCATGAAGCCCAAGGCCGGCTCCATCGGCAAGCCCTGTCCGGGTTGGGACATCGTGCTTTTGGACGAGAACGACGAGCCCTGTCCTCCGGGCGTGGAAGGGGAGATCTGCATCCGCACCGAGCCCAAGCGGCCGGTGGGCCTTTTTTCCTGTTATCTTCAGGACGAGGCCAAGACAGCCAGCGTCATGAGCGGCGGTTATTACCGCACCGGTGACAAGGCCTGGGTGGACGAGGACGGCTACTATTGGTTTCTGGGCCGCATCGACGACCTGATCAAGAGTTCGGGCTACCGCATCGGGCCGTTCGAGGTCGAAAGCGCCCTCGTCTCCCACCCGGCCGTGGTCGAGGCCGCCGTGACCGGCGTCCCCGATCCGGATCGCGGTCAGGCCGTCAAGGCCACGATCACCCTGGCCCCAGGCTACGAGCCGTCGACCGAGTTGACCCGTGAACTGCAGAATCACGTCAAAAAGGTGACCGCGCCCTATAAATACCCGCGCATTATCGACTACGTCACGGAACTGCCCAAGACCATCAGCGGCAAGATCAAGCGCGCCGAGATCCGGGCCAAGGACCAGGGGTGACGGGTGGAGAGGGGAAATGCGGGGCTCCGCCCCACGCCCCGCAAGGGGCTCGCCCCTTGACCCGATCAGGGACTGATTGATGAAGGCCATGCGTCATGCGTGGCCTTTTTTTTGCTGAGGCAGGGCATGGTTGTACTCCTGGTCAATTTTTTTTCCATACTGTCGTGGGCTATGCCATGAAGGTGTGGGTTTTCTATCCTCCATTGAAAAGTATGTCCGGCGGCTGCATGGTCCTGCTGCAAATCGCCCGGCAACTGCTGGCCATGGGGCGGTTGGGTGGCGTCCTGTACTGGGACGCTCCACCCGAAGGACCGGAGTGCGTGGACCTGCCGTGGGTGCGCGCGGGACAGGCTTCCATGCGCTCGGAGGACGTCTATATCGCGCCCGAGGGCTGGCCCAACGCCCTAGTTTTTGGATTCCGCGCCAAATGTCGGACCGTCGTTTATTGCCAGAACTGGGCCTATCTTTTTCATGGCCTGGAGTCGGGCCTGCGCTGGCGGGACCTGCCCGTGGAATTCTGGGCCGTGTCCGACCCAGTGGCCTGGCATCTGGAGCAGGTGTTGGGGAAACGTCCGCCCATTATTCGTCCGGCCATTGAGACCGCAATATTTTATCCGCCCGAGTTCAAACTGTCCGGCCCAACGCGCATCGGCTTCATGCCTCGCAAGAACAAAGCCCTGGCCGATCAGATCCGACGTATCTTCGAGGAGCGCAATCCCACGGCACGCGTGGAGTGGGTCCCCATCCACGGCCTGGACCGGACCGGCGTGGCTGCGGTGATGCGCTCCTGCCATGTTTTCCTGGTCACGGGGTTTCCCGAGGGTTGCCCGCTGCCGCCGCTGGAAGCCATGGCCTGCGGCTGCCTGTGCGTGGGTTTTACGGGTTGCGGCGGCTGGGATTACATGCGGCAGGTGGAAGCGCATTGCTATGCGCCGCAGGGGTATGTGCTACGGGATGTGCCGTGGGACGGTAACGGATGGTGGTCGGCGGACGGCGATGTTTTGGGGGCGGCGTTGGGATTGGAGCGGGCCGTACACGCATTGCCTCGGGGGGCGGTCATTCTCGCTCAAGGGGCCCAGGCGGTCTCCATGTATGGCGGCGATGACCAGCAGCGCCAAATCGTGGCCGCATTGATGATTGATGGTACGTTTCCATGATCCACACAAGACGCAATCATCCAAGAATTCTGCTTATTTCAGCAAGGCGACATCTAATGGCGGAATTGAGCGCCGGATGTCAGGCTTTGGGTCTTGAGCATGCCTATCTGTTTTTGGGCGGGGTTTCATCCTCGGTGGAACTTGAGGCGACGTTGCGCGCCGAGGTGGAACGTTTCGCGCCTGATTTTTTGTTGACCATGAACCATCTCGGACTGGACCATGAAGGATTGGTCAGCGAGTTTTGCCGCCAGCGCGAGCTGCCACTGCTCAGCTGGTTCGTTGACCGGCCGGATCTTTTTCTTCCGCACTACCACAACCTGGATAACCCGTTCCTCGCATACGCAGTGTGGGATTCAGACGCCGTGAAATCCCTTGCGGATGCTGGGTACAAAGAGGCTTTCCACCTTCCTCTGGCCGCCGATCTGAACCGTCTGACATTTATTCTGGATGCGCCGGACCTGCGCGAGGTGGCTTTTGTGGGCAATTCCATGCAGGCTGCCACGGAGAAATGCTGGAGACTTTCAGGGCAGCCTGACACCCGCAAGGATCTGTGGGAGGCTGTGGCCAGAAGATTCGTGGACAGCGCGGTGCGTGATGTGTCCGAGTTTGTCGCCGTGGAAAATCCTGCGGCCAGTGCATTGCGTTGTCGCTGCGCTCCGTCGCTTAGGGCCGCGTTGGATAGTTTCATATACTGGCGGGCGACCCAAGTTTACCGGTTGCGTTGCATGAAGGAGATTCTGCCTTTTTATCCAGTATTGGCCGGAGATGAGCATTGGCGGACGCAGCTTGGTGACGCATCTTGGACCTACATCGGTCCGCTGCGATATTACTCCGACCTGCCCGATTTCTACCGCACGACCAGTGTTAATTTCAACACCACCAGCATGCAGATGAAAGGAGCGCTCAATCAGCGTGTCTTCGACGTTCCGGCCAGCGGCGGCTTCCTATTGACGGATTACCGGGCGCAGCTGGATGCGGCCTTCGAGGTTGGGCGGGAAGTTGTCTGCTATCATGAAGTGGAAGAGATCGGGGACCTTGTCCGCCACTATCTTGCCAATTCCTCCGCCCGCCGAGAAATCACCCTGCGGGCGCGGGCGCGCATCGAGCGGGAGCATACCTATGCTCGTCGTGTCGAGACGATTTGCGCCCACATGAAGCGGCTGTTCGGGACTCCGGCATGAACGTGTACACAGTGCTCTTGCACTATGGCCCCGTCGCGAACACTAGGCGACTGCACGAGCAGCTCCTGGAAAGTGACGCCGCGCGATGCGATGCGATTTTAGTTTTCGACAACCAGAGCCCTCATCCCTATGACGGCGCGTGGCTGAGGTCGGAGGAAAATTTGTACTGGGCTGGAGCGTTGGAACGGGTCATGGGGATTCTGGCGGAGCAGGGCGCTTCTCACGTCTGGTTTTTGAACAATGACGTGTTCTTTGTATCGAAGTCGCCGTTTATCGAACGTGCTTGTCTGCGCCTAACCCGGGCCGAGCGTCTGCTCGGGCCGGTGGGGGTGTACTCGCCGGCGGTGACAAACAATCCGTACCATCCGCAGATGGTCGAACTGGCGGGGGGGCAGTTCCGCCAGGTGCGTTACGTGGACGGCATCGCTCCGTTGGTCAGCGTGGAATTCTGGCGTCGGGCCGGAGGCGTCGATTTTTTGGGAAACCCGTACGGCTACGGCGTGGATGTCTGGTTTTCAAATCGGGCACGGGAACTCGGGTTTGCCTGCGTGGTCGATCATCAGGTGGTTATCCGGCACAGCTATCATTCCACGGCCCGGGACGTGGACGGGTTTCTGGATCGGGCGGCGCTGGCGGAAAAAACGTATCTCTCGCAACGCCTTGGGCCCGATTACCGGGAAATCGTGCGCGTCATGGCCGCAGACTTCCGGGAAATCGGATAGGACGGGAGCATTATGAGAAAATTCAGGGTCGCGGTGGTCATTCCCGTATTCAACCAGTGGCAGCTCACGGAGGGGTGCTTGCGTAGCTTGCGTGCGCACTCGCCCGGCGAGGACATGCAGGTCATCGTTGTCGACAACGGTTCCACTGATGAGACTGCATCTGCTTGCGGGTTGCTGGGGCGGAGATTGTTCGGTGATCGGTTTACGCATGTGCGACTGGAGGAGAACGTCAATTTCGGTCCGGGGTGTAATCTGGGCGCTGATCGGGCGAATGCGGATTTTCTGTTTTTCCTCAACAACGACACCCTGCTGACGTCAGGATGGCTGGCGCCGCTACTCAATGCGTTCTCGGGACGCCCAAATCTTGGAGCAGTGGGGCCGCTCTTGCTTTATCCCGGCAGTGACCGAGTGCAGCATTTGGGGGTGACGTTTACGCCCAACATGCATGTCGACCATCTATACCACTATTTTCCGGCAACTCACCGCGTGGTGAGCGCTACGCGCACTCTCCAAGCCATAACCGGGGCGGCGCTCATGCTCCCAGCCGAATTGTTTCGTCAGATTGGCCGTTTCTGGGAGGAATACCGCAACGGGTACGAGGATCTTGACCTGTGCTGGCGGATCAGATCCCTGGGCTTGGCGCTGCGCTGCGAACCCGCGAGCCGGGTCTATCACTTGACCAGCCAGACCGAGGGGCGTTTTGATGCGGAAAACCACAATTCGCAATTGCTGTTGCGTCGCTGCAACCAAGCCTTTGCGCCGGATCTGCATCGTTTCGCGGCTCAAGACGGCTTTTCCTTGCGGCTAACCCCGACGCTCAGGATGAACGTGACCCTTGTCCGTGACCCGCAGGAGACCAGAGGGCTCGATATGGACGGGCTGTGGGCGGAAATTCTTGCGGAGCCATTGTGGGAGGAGGGCTACGAGAAGCTCC
Source organism: uncultured Desulfovibrionaceae bacterium (assembly GCA_964384665.1). Taxonomy (GTDB): domain Bacteria; phylum Desulfobacterota; class Desulfovibrionia; order Desulfovibrionales; family Desulfomicrobiaceae; genus Desulfomicrobium. The sequence continues at coordinate 21,916 of CAYLNA010000010.1, forward strand.
TCGCTCTCTTTTTCCAGCGCGGGATGTGGGAGGCGGCCCTTGATTTGTTGCGCATGCAACTGTCCTTTTTTTCCAACGAGCGCGTTTTCCTGAACCTGGCCAAAGTGGGGACGCGTCTGCGTAATGATCAGGTGCTCCTGACCTGTCGCAATTCGCTGGAGGATTTAAAGCGCGAAGCCGGATCTGCGGATCTCTGCAAAAAGTTTGTCTCTCTGCGCACTTGGGCGGAAAAGGAACAGGATCCCATCCTGCTTGATCTGTGCGATGACTGGGCGTCCCGGCGCATGCCCTGCGTCTGAGGCGGGGCTACCTGAGTGCGGGCGGCGGGAAAATCAGAAGGATGTCAGTTTTTCAGCGATACGAGCCGCCTCGGCCATGTTGCCCTGTCCGCGCAGGGTCTGCATTCTGCGCAGAAGCTTTTCTCTGCAATCGAAGGGCGGCATGTAGCAATCGAAGGCGAGGCGGGTTTCCAGGCCGCGTGCGGCGGTCACAAGCCCCATGGCCGTGATGAATTCTTCGGGATCATTGACAGACAATCCATCTGGGATATCCGCAGCCAGGGTCGCGTCGAACATGATGCATTCCGACGGCAGATGCTTGGCGGGAGCGGATTGACCGATGCCGGACATGAGCAGGCCAAAGCTCAGCGCCCCCTGATCGGCGAAGGTTCTGTTTGCGCGACTGAGCTGGCGCATGCACTGGTCGGCCAGCAGCGGGTCGGTCAGGGCCTTGACCGCGCCGGTTTTCGGATTCCAGTGGAAATGATTCTCCAGCCATTTAGGCCAGTCGCGCGGCATGCGCAGGCCTCCGCAGATAGCCACGACGCGTTTGGTCGAGGCCGCGCGGAGAAAATCCCGCAGCGAGGACAGGTCGAATTTACCCATGACTTGGCGCTCGCCGCCTCCAATTTTTTCCCGACCTCCGAAGACTCCAATGTGAAGCCGCCAGGGGGCTTTTTTTAATTCCGCGAGATCCCGCAATAATTCTTCCTGCCCTGCCTGTTCCGGCTCCAGCAAGGCGACGGTCAATTCGGGGCGGTCGTTTTCGTGCCCATGGACCCATTCCAGAATTGCCTGGGCCGCCCGCTCGGCGCTGCGTCCGTCGCGTCCGTGATCCAGGGCCATGGCGTAGCGCTGCCGGATGGCGGAGCGCTTTTCCGGATGGTCCAGCTCCGTCCGCACGGCCTGGAGCAGTTCGTCCAGGGACGCGACCTGCACCGCCGCATCGCGCGTTTTGTACTCGATGTCTTCGGGGTGGTAATAGGGAAATTCTTTTATGCGTGGATTGTTGAAGAGAACCACCGGTTTGTCCAGAAGCAGGAATTCGATGAAAATCGAGGACACGTCGCTGATCATCAGGTCAGCGGCATGCATCATGCCGGAATAGTCGGCGTCCTCCAGGTAGAAAATGTTAGGGTGGGCCGATGCGATGTTGCGGTACATGTCCTTGAAGTGCGGTTCGGACATGTTGTGAAGTTTTATGAGCAAGACTGTGTCTCGGTTCGCCACCTTGCGGATCCCTTCCGCCACGCAGTGCATGGCCGAAAGTTCGGGGTTGTAGGTCGGAGCGAAGAGCACGATGCGATTACCGGGGTCGATGCCCAGCCGGGCGCAGAATTCGGCCCTGGTCTGGGCCGTGGGGCCGAAGAGTTGGTCGGACTTGATGAAGCCGGTGACCTTGATGGGAATGGCGACGTTGGAGGCCAGTCTGCTACGGTGCCACGGGCCGGGAACAAGCAGCATTTGCGAGAGGTTTTCGCGGCGCGTGATTTCCGAATCAGTGTAGAAGGCTCCTTTGCAGATCATGCCGTGGCCAACATTGATGACGTTTTCGATCTCCGGAATTCGAAAATGGCAGGCGTCGGCGACCACGGTCGCATGGGGCGCGAAGTTTTCCGGCTCCGGAAAGAACGGGGCTTTTTCCTTTAGACGGACTATCTCCTCCGGACCCAGGCCCCATTGGGGGATACCGGGCCTGCCGGGGAAAAATGGCGGTGCTGAGAATGCGGTACGAGCCAAGCCTCCTGCCCGCAGATGTTCCTCGATGGGTTCGAGAAAAGGAAGGTGCAGAGAGCGCTCGGCGTAAAAGAGGATATTTTTCATGTTTGTAAAATCGACGGAGATGAACCGCGAAGAAATATATTACGGGATTGACGCTTGTTGGATGATTCCGGACCTTATCGATAAGGCCGGTCATGAGATTATTCTGGGCAGGTGGCAGTTGTCGATAGCTCACTTCGGCGCTTTGCGGTTCATGTGGCGAACATGGCCAGGGCCTGCTTCAGGTCTTCCTCGAAATCGACTTCGATGCAGCGGTAGGCCGAGATGTCAATGGCGGAAAACGATATGCCCTGCTTGATGAGCATTTCCACGCCCATTTCAAAATAGTCCTGCTCCTTGCATGCGGCCAGGGCCTGGAGAAAGACGGGGATGTCATATTTTTGAATGCGGTTCACGCCGACGGCCTCACCCTGGGGCGTGGCCACTTTTTTGGAGATCTCCAGGATCGATCCAGTATCGTCGGCCCGGTACTTGACCTCTTCCTCGCCGCATTTCTTGCGATCCACGGCCACGGCATTGCCCTCGTGGGCCGCCACACGCCGAATCACGCCTTCGTCGAAGACCACGTCCCCGTTGCACCAGATGACGTCGTCATCCATGTATTCCAAGGCGCAGCACAGGCTCTTGGAGGTGTTGGTGATGTAGTAGATGGGGTTGTAGCGGTAGTAGACGTCGGGAAACTCCTCCATGATCAGGTTCTTCTTGAAGCCCACGACCACGAAAATTTCGCTGATCCCGAACTGGCGGAAAATCCTGATCTGCCGCCCGAGAATGCGTTCTCCCGTGGGAAGCATGGACAGGCATTTGGGGAATGGCCTGCCAAGTCGGCTGCCGACTCCCGCCGCGAGAATGACTGCTTTCATAGGACATCTCCTGCTTTGCCG
>CAYLNA010000011.1:0-21519 GCA_964384665.1 uncultured Desulfovibrionaceae bacterium
TCAGCCAGCGCCTCAAGGACTCGGGCGCGACCGACGCCACGCCCGCCCGCCTGCAACAGGTGCTGGAACTCTGGCTGGACGAAAAATTGCTCTACCTCGGACACGGCTCCACGAACACCCTTATCGTCAAACCGCGCCAGGAATGGAGCGAACTTCGTGAACGCGTGGCCCGGCGCGGCAATGCCGCCGGCGTGATCCTGCGCTTTCTGCTCGACCAGATCCCAAGCGGAACCAAGGGCAAGGATCTGCTTGTGTCCTTCCGCTCCGCGCACCTCGAAAAAGCCCTGCAGGGCGACGTCACCACCTGCGCCGCGCCCGACCACGCCCAGGCCGTGCTCGGGACCCTGTTCGCCCTGCACGCCATGCATGCCCTGTGTCTGCAGAACGGATTGGCCATCATTCGTCCGGCCATGACCATCACCGTGGACGAGCCCAAGGGACGCTTCGACAAGGCCGAATACGCCCCTCTGTCTCTCTTCTACCGGGAAAAAATCGCCCAGGTCCACATCATGGGCCGCTACGCGGAGCTTGGCGCGGTCTTTGACGGCATCGACAAGGCCCTGCGCTTCGTGCGCGACTATTTTCAAAAAACCCGCGACGCCTTTGTCGGCATGCACCTGCGCGACCGAAAGGACATCCTCGAACTGCCGGTGACCCAGCAGCAACACGCCGCCATTTTGCACGAGCTGAACCCGGTGCAACGCGCCATCGTGCAGGCCCAGCAGGACAAAAACATGCTGGTCGTGGCCGGGCCGGGTTCCGGCAAGACACGCGTTATCGTGCACCGCATCGCCTATCTGCTCAAGGTGGTCCGGGTGCGGCCGCGCAAAATCCTGGCCGTGGCCTTCAACCGCAATGCCGTGGCGGAATTGCGGCGACGGCTGGTGACCCTGCTCGGCAAAAGAGGCGCGGCCGTGCGCATCCACACCTACCACAGTCTGGCCATGGTCATTACGGGACGAAGCCTGATCGGCAGCCAGGGAAACGAAGGCGTTTTCCGGGACATTCTGGACGAAGCCGTGGCCTATCTGCGCGACACCCAGAGCCAGGATCAGGAATCCGCCCTGGACTGGCGCGAACGGCTGCTGGGCCTGGAGCATATTTTGGTCGACGAGTACCAGGATATCAATGCGGCGGAATATGAATTTCTGTCCCTCCTGGCCGGCCGCAACGAGGCCGAGCACGGCAAGCGCCCCGCCCTGCTGGCCGTGGGCGACGCCGACCAGAACATTTACGCCTTCCAGGGCTCGAACATCGGCTTCATCCGCCAATTCGCCGAGGACTATGGCGCGGACGTGACCTTCATGGTCCAGAACTATCGCTCGCTGCCACCCATCATCGCCGCGGCCAACGCCCTGATCCGACGCGGCGCGGATCGCATGGAAACTCCGCCCGTGGAGCCGGTGCGCGACACTCCCGGCGCGCCGGTGCGCATCCGGCTGTCCAGGTCCAGAACAGGCATGCTCGTGGACGCCCTGGTCCAGGCCCAAGCCTTGCTGGCGGTGGGCGGCGCGCCCCAGGACATCTGCATCCTGGCCCGCACCAACCAGGAAGTCTTTGCCCTGAGTCTTCTGGCCAGACACAGGGGGCTCGATGTTCATCCCGTGCGCCGTCGCGACATCCCGTTTCCGGCCATTCGGGAAATCCACGACATTCTGGAAATGCTCGACCGCGACCCGGCCCGCCTGTGCACCGGCCAGGAGACATGCGCCCTGGTCCAGCAGATGATCGACGAAACAGAGGTCCGCAACCGGATCTGGCTCGATCACCTCTCCGGCATGGCCCGGGAATACCGGGACGCTTATCCGGTTTGGCGCCAGCCCCTGCGCGAATTTCGTGAATTTGTGTGGGATGTGTCCCGCGATCTGAACCGCTTTGAGCGCTCCCTGGCGCGCGGCGTCTTCGTGTCCACCATGCACGGCGCCAAGGGTTTGGAATTTCCGGCGCTCATCCTGACCGGCCAGCCCTCGTCCGCCAAGGAGGAGGAACGGCGTCTGCTCTATGTCGGCATGACCAGGGCCCGGGACCAGCTGGCCCTGTGCATCGCGGAAGGCCATCCGTTCAGATCCGAAATAGAGGGCGGGGCCGCGATCCGGGTCGAACGCGCCTCGCAAGCGCCCAGCGACGAAGAGGAACGGGACGCCGCAAGCGAACTGTGGGAGATGGGACCAAGCGAGGTCCACCTGTCCTTTCCGGGCGGAAAATTCGCGCATCCACGAACCAGGGAATGCATCGACGCCCTGGGGATAAACGCGTCGACACCGCTTAAATTTCAAGACGCCAAGGACCGGACTCAGATTTTGGCCAACAATGTTCCCGTATGCCAACTCTCAGCCAAGGGTCGCGAAAAATATCTTCAATATATGGCGCGTGGTCTGCGCTGCACCCAGATCATTCATGTGGCGTCCCTGCGCAGAGTCCCGTCCGAGCAGGACCTGGCCTCGGGCTGGGTGGACCCGGCCGCCAGCCCCTTCTGGCATGTTCCGCTCTTCCAGGTGATCTGGGCCCCCTCTGCGGCCCCTTCCCGCTCCTGACAAAAATCCGGGCGCTCGGCTGGAGAACTTCCTTTTTTGGACTTGACGCGCTCGGGGAAGAAAGTAAATAAACACTTACATACTTCCACAAGGAGATCGCATGTCACGTCCCGTCATGAAGCGAGAACTCATCGAGGAGGCGGCCATCCGCCTTTTCGCCACCAAGGGTCTGGCCCGGACCACGATCAAGGACATCGCCGCCGCCGCCGAGGCGACCGAAGGAGCCCTCTACCGCCATTACGACGGCAAGGAAGAGATGGCCTGGAAACTTTTCAACCGCGAACTCGACCACTTCGTGCACATGGTCTCAAGCGTGCTCTTCGACGAACGCATGCCCTTCGTCCTGCGCCTGGGATTGGCCATCCAGACCATCTACGACTACTACCTCTACAATGCCGATCGTTTCGCCTTCATCCTCCTGACCCAGCACGGATTTCCGGAGGAAAAACTGCTCTCCCGCGAAACCGACCCCATCGGCATGACCGCCCGCTTCATCGGTCAGGCCGTGGGCGAGGGCGAGATTCCGCCCTGCGACGCGGAACTGCACGCCGCCCTGCTCATGGGGGCCATCCTCCAGCCCCTGGTCATGCACCGCTACGGCAAGCTGGAACTGACCCCGGAAACCCACGCCCAGGTCACCTCGGCCTGCTTGCGCGCCCTGGGCGCGCGCTAACGAGGACCCGCCATGCACCATCGTCTCCTCCGCATCCGTGGATTTCTGCCGTACCTGAGCGTTGTCCTGATCAACGCCATGATCGATCTTGGGCATAAAATCGTCATCCAGAACACGGTCTTCAAGTGTTACAGCGGCACGACCCAGATCGCCCTGACCGCCCTGGTCAATGCCTGTATCCTGCTGCCGTTCATCCTGTTTTTCACGCCGGCCGGATTTCTGGCGGACCGCTTCGCCAAGAACCGGGTCATCCGTTGGACCGCGTCCATGGCCATGCCGCTGACGGCGCTGATCTATTTCAGCTACACCCAAGGCTGGTTCGAGGCCGCCTTCGCCCTGACCCTGATCCTGGCCGCCCAATCCGCCTTCTATTCCCCGGCCAAGTACGGATACATCAAGGAGATGGCGGGCAAGGAAAACCTGGGCATGGCCAATGGCGTGGTCCAGGCCGTGACCATCGTCGCCATCCTCTTGGGCGGGGTCCTCTTCTCCTTGGTCTTCGAGGCCTTGATCGGCGAGGCCCAGACCCGCGAGGACATCCTGCGGGCCATCGCCCCGTGCGGCCTGCTCCTCTTCGCCGGAGCCGCAGCCCAGTCCCTGCTGTCCCTGCGCATTCCGACCCACAAGCCAGGCGACGCCACCCTGCGCCTGGACCGTCAGGCCTACCTGCGCGGCCACTACCTCAAACAGAACCTGAAGAATCTGCGCCGCACGGAGATCATCTGGCTTTCCGTCCTGGGCCTGTCCATGTTCTGGGCCGTGAATCAGGTCCTCTTCGCCGCCTTTGGCGCGCACCTCAAGGACATGGCCGGCGTGACCTCGACCGTGGTCGCCCAGGGCCTGCTGGCCATCGGCGGAGTGGGCATCATCGTCGGGTCCATCACGGCCGGACGCCTGTCCCGCTCCCACATCGAAACCGGGCTCATCCCTGTCGGCGCCCTGGGCATGACCGTCTGCCTGGCGCTCATTCCCGGCATCGCCCACACTCCGACCCTGGGCCTGCTTCTGGCCGTGTACGGTTTTTTTGGCGGCATCTTCGTCGTGCCCCTCAACGCCCTGATCCAGTTCAACGCCAAGGAGTCCGAACTGGGCACCATCCTGGCCGGGAACAATTTCGTGCAGAACGTGGCCATGCTCGGCTTTCTGGTCCTGACGGTTCTTGCCTCGTTGACCGGCCTGGGCAGCATCCCCATCATCTTGGCCCTGGCCCTGATCGTGGCCGTGGGCTCGGTCTTCACCCTGCGCCAGCTCCCGCAATCGTTCATGCGCTTCCTGCTGCGCGTGGTCTTCGCCCAACGCTACCGCCTGGCGGTCAGCGGCCTGGAGCACATTCCCTCCCAGGGCGGCATCCTGCTGCTGGGCAACCATACCAGTTGGATCGACTGGGCTGTGCTCCATCTGGCCGCGCCGCGTCCGGTGCGCTTCGTCATGACCCGGAAATACTACGACCGCTGGTACCTGCGCTGGTTCCTGGACCTGTACCGGGTCATCCCCATTTCGACCACGGCCAGCAGCGCGGCCCTGAAAACAATCATCCAGACCCTGCGCGACGGCGAATGCGTGGTCCTCTTTCCCGAGGGGGCCATCAGCCGCAATGGCCAGCTTGGGGTTTTCCGGCGCGGGTATTCCATTCCCGCCACGCAGACGGGCTGCCCCATCGTCCCCTTTTATCTGCGCGGCCTATGGGGCAGCCGCTGGTCCATGGTCAGCCGCCATTTCCGCCGGACCAGCAACGGCTCCCGGATTCGGGACGTCAGCCTCTGCTTCGGCCCGGCCTTGCCGCCCTCGGCCACCCCGCTCCAGGTCAAGGCCGCCGTGCACCGGCTGTCCGTCCTGGCCTGGCAGGAGTTCGCCAGCGCCCAGGCCTCCATTCCGGAAACGTGGTTGCGCGCGGTCAAGCGCGCGCCCGGCCGCCTGGCCGTGGCCGATTCGAGCGGAGCGCAGTATGCCGGCGACGAGCTGGTTCTGGCCTGCGCCAACCTGGCCCGAAAACTGCGCGACGCCTCGGGCGAGGCCGTCGGCATCCTTCTGCCCCCCGGCGTGGCCGGAACCACGGCCAACATGGCCGCGCTCATGGCTGGCAAGACCGTGGTCAACCTCGACCCGACTTTGGACGAAACCATTCTGGCCGACTGCCTGCGTCAGGCCGGGGTTTCAACAATTCTGACCTCGACCACGGTGCTGGAAACCCTGTCCGCCGCGCTGCTGGCGACGTGCGCGCCAGTCCTGGTCGACACGCCCCCGGTCACGCTGGCGCGCCGCCTCGTCATGCAGGCCGTGCTGCGCCTCGCGCCCGCGCCCATCCTGCTCCGACTGCTGGGCGCGGCCATGCCCTCGGACCAGCCCGCGGCCATCGTCTTCACCCGGCGGGAAGGTCCCGGCCTGACCGGAGTCTGCCTGAGTCACGCCGGAATCATCACCAACTCCCGCCAGGTCACGTCCTTGTTCCCGCCCAAGGGCGACGACGTGCTCCTGACCGCCCTGCCCCTTCATCTGTGTCAGGGCCTGACCATGACCCTGTTCCTGCCCCTTCTGGAAAGCCTGCCCCTGGTCTGCCACCACGACGCGGCCCAAGTCCGGACCATGGCCCGGCTGGCCATGGACTTCGAGGCGACCATGCTCTGCGCCACGCCGGACATGCTCGAAACCTTCACACACAGCCCCAAACTGCACCCGCTCATGTTCGCCAGCCTGCGCTCCGTGTTTTGCGGCGGCCAGCCCTTGTCCGAGGACAGCGTGCAGGCCTTCCGCCATAAATTCGGACTGATGGTCCATGCGGGGTATGGGGCCACGGAAACCACGCCCGTGGCCACGGTCAACGCCCCGGACGCGCTCAACGCGGCGGACCTGAGCGTGCAGCACGGCCGCAAGGCCGGAACCGTCGGCCTGCCCCTGCCCGGAGCGGCCCTGCGCATCGTCGATCCGGAAACACTGGAGGACCTGCCCCACGGCCAAACCGGTCGCATCCTCATTGGCGGCACCCAGCTCATGCTCGGCTACCTGAACGATCACGAACGCACGGCCAGGTCGCTGGTCGAGCGGGAAGGAATCCGCTGGTTCGTGACCGGGGATTTGGGACGGCTGGATGAAGACGGGTTCTTGATTCTGGAAAACGGCTAGATCGCGCCGGGCGGAGGTCCGCCCGGCGGTGAAAAGCGGGCTAGATCTTGAATCTGCTGACCATGTCGTCCAGATTTCCGGCCAGCATGGTCAGGGTTTCGGAACTCTGGTGCATGGATGTGGCCGTGACCGCGACCTCGCTGGCGGCGGAACTGACCTCGGCCACGTCCCGGGCGATATCCTTGATGACGGAATCGGCCTGGGCCACGTTCTGATTCACCTCCTGCACGCCGGACGAAGCCTGGCCCACGTTGTCGGCGATGTCGCGGGTGGTCACGGATTGCTCCTCCACGGCGGCGGCGATGGTCGCGACAATGGCGTCGACATCGTTGATGACATGGCTGATCTGGCCGATCTCGCTCACGGTCAGGCCCGTGGTCTGCTGGATGCCCTGAATCCGGCCCCGGATTTCCTCCGTGGCCTTGGCCGTCTGCAGGGCCAGTTCCTTGATCTCGTTGGCCACGACCGCAAACCCGCGTCCGGCCTCGCCGGCCCGGGCCGCCTCGATGGTGGCGTTGAGGGCCAGGAGGTTGGTCTGGGAGGAAATGGCCGTGATGGTCTCGGTGACCTTGCCGATGTCCTGGGCCGCCGCGCCCAGATCGTTGACGCGCCGCAAGGCCTGACCCGCCGCGTCCACGGCCTGGCCGGTGATCTGCTTGGCCCGGCCCGTGTTGGCGGAAATCTCGGTGATGGTCGCGCTCATTTCCTCGGAACTCGCGGCCACGGTGCCGATATTGACCGCGAATTCCTCCATGGCTGCGGCCACGGTATTCATATTCGCGCTCATCTCCTCGGCGGACGAGGCCACGGTTTGGGACTTGGCGGTCATGGTATTCGAGGTCGAACTCAAATTTCCGGCCAGGCCGACCAGATTCTCCGAAGCCGTGCTGACCTGCGAGGAATTGCGGGCCACGTCCTTGATGATGCTGTGGACCCGCTCCACGAACTGGTTGAACCATTCGGCCAGATCCTGGGTCTCGGTCCCGGAGCGGTCCTTGATGCGCTTGGTCAGATCCCCCTCGCCCTCGGCGATGTCCCGGAGCATGGCGATCATGTGATTCAACGGACGGGTGATGCCGTTGGCGATGACCAGGGTCAGCGCCCCGCCAATCAAAATACTGCCCACGGTGATGACGCCCAGGATGAGCTTCAGGCGGGCATGGGCGGAGTTGGCGTCCCGTCCGGCCGCCTCGGCGTCCTTTTCGACCAGCTCGGTCAACTTGTTGATGTTCTCGCGCATGGCGTCAAAGGCCCGACCGCCCTCGCCCATGGCCAGGGCAACGGCCTCCTCGGCCGACCCTGCTCCGGCCTGTTCTCGCAGAGCCAGGATTTTTCTGGAAATCGCTTCCCAATCCCGACGCCCCTGCCGGTACCGCTCCACCAATGCCTTTTTCTCCTCGGAAACGGAAATCGTGATGAACTTCTCGATACGCGCGTCGGCCTGCCCCATGTTCTCCGTATAGGATGCCTGATGGGCCCGGTATTCCTCGGAACCGGGAGCGCTAAGCAACATGCCGCGCTCGGCCAGCAGCATCTGGTGCAGATCACGGTCGGCCTCCAGCAGGACGGCCGTGCCCGGCAGGTCACGGGACAGCACCAGGGACAATTTACCGTTCATGGCCGTGGCGATGAAAAAGGCCACCGCGCCCATGGCCGCCAGCAGGGCGACGTTCAACCCCAAAATCACGAAAAGACGAGCGCGAATGCGAAATTTTCCAAGCATGGCTTCTCCTGGGCAGAGTATAAAGGGTTGCACGCCAAAAGCCGCGCGACACCTCGCGCATCGAGGGTCGAGCGGACTGTAGCATGCGTCATCCCAGCTGGCAACGCTTTGGCATGATTATTCTTTTCCTCGCGGGGAATTCAGGAGGCAGGGCCGCGCAGGACCGCGTGCAGGGCCTGGGCTTTTTTGGGCCCCAGACCGGGCAGCGCGGCGAGGTCCGCGACCGAGGCCTGGCGCATGGCTTCCACCGACGGGAAATGCGCCCAGAGCAAGCGGGCTGTCTTGGGGCCGACGCCAGGCAGGTTGTCCAGATCGGACTTGAGCTGGGCGCCGCGTTTGTGGCGGCGCAGGCGGGAAATGATGAAGCGGTGGGCCGTGTCCCGGACGTGCTGTAGAAAGAGCAGCTCCGGGCCGCCGGGTTTGAGGTTCAGCGGATTCTTGCGGCCGGGCGTGAAGACGACATCGCCAAGCTCCCCCGCCCGCCGGGTTTCGCCCTTGGCGATGGCGGCCAGGGCGAACAGTCCGCTCTGTCCGGCCTCGGCCAGGGCGCGCTCGACACTGGCCAGCTGGCCCTTGCCGCCGTCGATGAGGAGCAGATCCGGCCAGGGCGGGCCGGATTCCAGACGCCGGACCGCGAAGCGGGACAAGGCCAGATAATCGTCGGCCGTGCCTTCCAGTTCCGGAAAGGCGTAGTGCCGATAAGCGCTTTTTTCCTCGCGGCCATCGACAAAGACGACCATGCCGGCGCGCATCCCCTCGCCCTGAATATGGGACACGTCCACGCATTCGATGCGCCGGATCTCGCCGTCCACGCCCAAGGCGCGGGCCAATTCCTCGCCGCTTGTCTCGGCGCGGCGGTGTTGCTGCACGTCGGCCCGGGCGTTGGCCTGGGCGATGTCCACCAAGCGGCGTTCCTGATCCCCCCGCGCCTTGGCCACGGACACCTTGCCGCCCCGCATGTCCCCGAGGGCCTCTTCCAGACTCTCGTCCGCGCAGCCCAGGGCGGTGACGACGCGGCCCGGAATGAAGCGCTCGGCCGTGTAGAACTGCATCAGAAAGGACGCGACCAGGGCGGATTCGTCCTCGGCCGTTTCCGCGCTCGCGCCCGCGAACCAAAAGGTCTGGCCGTCGATGATCCGGCCCTGGCGCACGAAGACCACGGACAGGCTGACTCCGGCCTCGTGCCCGTGCACGCCGATGACGTCCAGGTCCCGACCGTCCGACAGCACCGCCGCCTGACGTTCCACCGTGTCCTCGAGGGCGCGGATGCTGTCCCGCAGCCGGGCGGCCTGCTCGAAGTCCAGACGGTCCGAGGCGGCGCGCATCTCGGTCCGGAGATTGGCCATGAGGTCGGCCGACTTGCCGGACAAAAAGAGTTCCACCTGGCGCACCACCTGGCGGTAGTCGTCCTCGGACACGGGCAGGCAGCACGGTCCCAGGCAACGGCCGATGTGATATTGCAGGCACGGTCGCGTGCGGTTGGAAAAGACCGAGTCCCGGCATTTGCGCAAGGGGAACAGACGGTCGATGACGCGCTTGGTCTCGCGCGCGGACAGGGCCGAGGTGAAGGGGCCGAAATAGACCGACCCATCGCGGACCACCTTGCGCGTCAGGCGCAGGGCCGGGAAGGGATGACCGCGAGCCAGACAAAACAGCGCGTACTGTTTGTCGTCGCGCAGGACGATGTTGTACTTGGGCCGGTGCTGCTTGATGAGACCGGCTTCGAGGAGCAGCGCCTCCTTTTCCGTGGCCGTGCACAAAAAATCGATGTGCTCGACCTTGGGCATCATGACCCGGACCTTGGTCGGCAAACGGTGTTCCGGCTGGAAATAGGACGCCAGACGCCGGCGCAGATTCTTGGCCTTGCCCACATAAACGATTCTGCCCGCGGCGTTCTTCATCAGATACACGCCCGGGCAGGTGGGAAACGACGGCAACAGTTCGCGCAGACTCACCCGCGACGCCTGCGCGGCGGGCGTTTACGCGGCGGGCGGCCGTGGTCGGAGCGCGGCTCGCCAGCGGCCCGGACGGGCTGCTCGGCTTCCACGTCCCGCCGCAGCGCGGCCCAGGACGCGATCTGGGTCGTGTCCCCTCCGCTCACGCGCATGCCCAATTCATACAGAGCCAGGGTTTCCGGAAAACATTCCTGGGCCACGAACCCGCGCTTGGAAAAACGCTTGCGCTTGTCCGGCTCGAAGCGGCTCTGGTGGGTCATGATCTGGACCATGCGCGCGGCCATCCATTTGGGCATGTTGATCCGCGCGGCGATGGGCGGAATCAGGTCCGCCAAGAGCGCGTTGTGGACAACCCGCTCGCCCTGGGCCGCGTAGCGCGCGGCCACGCGCTGGATCGGGGCGGTGAAGAGCGCGGCGAAAACCAGGACCGGCTCGACCTTGCCCTGCTCGCGGATGCGCGTGTCCAAGTGCGCGAGCCAGTCCCACAGGACCGAGTCCTGACCGTGGTCGTGGTCGAGAAAATCGGCGATCTCCGGCAACAGGTCGTGCAAGAGGCCGGTCTTGTAGAGCAGGCGGAAGGCTTTTTCCCCGCAGCCATAGGCGAAGAGTTTCTGCAATTCCTCGAAGACGCGCGGCGGCGAGGCCTTGAGGATCTCTTCGTGATGCCGGAGGATGGCGTTATAGGTCTCGGGCTCGATATGAAAATCCAGACGCGAGGCGAAGCGCACGGCCCGGATCATGCGCACCGGATCTTCCCGGAAGCGGATGTTCGGGTCCCCGATGCAGCGGATGAGACGATTCTGAATGTCGCCGATGCCCCCGACGTGATCGATGATGGAATACCGCTCGATCTCGTAGAACAGGCCGTTGATGGTGAAATCCCGGCGCAAGGCGTCCTCTTCGGGCGTGCCGTAGCAGTTGTCGCGGTGCATGTACAAATCCGCGTCCAAGCCCTCATCGTCCTGATCCGGGCAACGCCGGAAGGTCGAGGTTTCGATGACGTGCTCGCCGAAACGGACATGGGCCAAGCGGAAACGACGACCGATCAGGAAGCAATTCTGAAAAATTTTCTTGATCTGGGTCGGCGTGGCGTTGGTGCTGACGTCGAAGTCCTTGGGCGTGCGGCCCAGGATGAGATCGCGCACGCCGCCGCCGACCAGATAGGCGGTGAAACCCTTGCGCACGAGGCGGTACATGACCTTCAGGGCGTCCGGGTGGATATTCTGGCGCGAAACGGGATGATCGGGCCGGGGAATGATGATGGAAGACATGGGCGAAAAAAAATCCTTACGAAGTTGAGGATGCGCGCTCGGCGAGCCGCTGGGCGCGCCGGGCCAGGGCCTCGGCGTTGCGCCGGCGGTCCTCGTCGGTCTCCAGGGTCAGGCCGGGAACGCGCATCGGTCTGTTGTGGGTGTCGAGGGCGACAAAGGTCAGGTAGGCCGAATTGGTGTGCCGGATCACGCCGCTGTACAAATTTTCGGCTTCCACCCGCACGCCCACTTCCAACGAGGTCGCGCCGACCATGTTCACGCTGGCGAACAAGGTGACCAGTTCACCGATGTGCACCGGCTGGTGGAAGATGGTCCGGTCGATGGACAGGGTGACCACGTTGCCGCGCACATGCCGCATGGCCGCCACGGCGGCCACGGTGTCGATCTGGTGCAGGATGAAGCCGCCGTGCACGATTCCGGACGGATTGGCGTTCTGCGGCTGCACCGAGCAGGAAATGGTCGCCCGGCTGGCGGAAATGGGCTTGCTCACGTTCATAGACGGTCACAAGGGATGTTGGCCAAATACTCTTCCAGCAGGTCGTCGAGGGTCGTGGCGAACTCCCGCAGTTCAAACGTCGCGCCGCAGGACCCGCAGCGCAAAACCACCGCCAGGCAGGTGCGGTGCGCCCGCAATGGCGCGCGGCACGACGTGCAGCGCAGATTGGTCCGAAATTCCCGAGGAGCGAATATCATGCGAAAGCCCCTTCGACCCGCTGGGCGCTCTGGCGCACATCCTGGATCAGTGTTTCAAAATCAAGTTCCACGGCCGGCATTTCCGTCCCGTGCAGCCAGAAATCGGCCGGAGTCTTGGGATGGAAATTGTACTCCGTCATCATGATCACGTGCCGGGCCAGACGCAAGAGGCTGTGCAGCTGCGGATAGCGGCCCTGGAAAACCTGGCCGGGACAGTGATACTGGCCGACGATTTCCCAGGTGAACTGGGGAAAATGCCAGTGGCCGAGCACCGCTCGTCCGGCGGAGAAATGGTCGTGGTCATCGAACCAGATCCGCTCCTCCTCGAAAAATTCCGGCAAGGGCAAATCCGCGTGGGAGGTGAAAAAATCCAGGAAGCGGTCCTGAAAATTGACCAGCAGCACCACGTAGCCGATGTTGTGGATCAGGCCCAGGCACCCGAGCAGCTCCACTTCCTCGTGCTCCAGGGCGTAGGCCTCGGGAGTGGCCGCGACCAGCTTCTGCATGAAGATGTTGGCGGTCAGGCTTTGCATCCAGATCCGCCGCAAAATGGCGTTCAAGGCCTTGGATTCATGAAAAAAAGCGCCGCGCAGGACGACTTGGTAGACGACGCGCCTGATTTCCCGCTGCCCAAGACGGACCAGGGAGGTCAGGATGTCCAGGGAAGACTGCACGCCCTTGTACAACGGAGAATTGGCGCAGGCGACAAGGTTGCCGTAAATGACCGGATCGAGCTTGGCCTGGGCCGCGATCTGCTTGACCGTGGCGTCGGGCGAGTTCAGCAGCGCGATCAGCTCCAAGCCCACAGGGCTGATTCCCGGCAGATCGAAATTCAGTTTCTTCATGAGTCCTCGTTCAGGAATTGAATCGGGGCAAGGGCCGCCAGCCCAGGCTGGCCACGGCCCACAGTCCGATCAGCACGGCCTCGGCCGCGTCGTGGCGGGGAGCCGTCGGAGCAGCGCACTCTTCCGCGCGCAAGACCCGGGCCGCCAAACGGCAGGCCGCGTCCTTGGCCTTGCGCCCGCTGACGCGGTCCCGAGGCGGCAGGAAGGCCCCGCGCCACGTCTCGGCATGCACGACCAAACAGCGCAGAGACCGCCGCTTCGCCGCGTGCGCCCAGATCCCCGCCACCTGCCCGCCGCCTTCCACTACCAAATACTCCAGATCCGGCAATTCAAAAAGGATGCGGGCCGCCGCCTTTTTGAGCCGAGCCGCGGAGCCCAGATTGTGCGACCGACACCACGCCAGCCGCCCCTCGCGCGAAAAGAGGGCCAATCCGGTCCGCAACCCCGCGTCCACGGCCAGCAGAGCGGACATCACAAATCAACGATTTCCACGTCCGTGGGAAGCAGGGGACGGTGCATGAACATCCCGCCGATGCGGGCGAAGCGTTCGGCCCCGTCCGTGGCCAGAAAGGTCAAACTCCGCTCCTCGGGGCCGGTCGTGGCGCAGATGTCACGGCGATCGAGCATGTCCTGCACGAATTCGGCCGTGGTTCGGGCCGAATCAACCAAGGCCACCGCGTCCCCCAGCACCGCGCCGATGGCCCCGGCCAGGGCCGGAAAATGCGTGCAACCCAGGACCAGGGTGTCGATGCCCGTGCTCCCGACCAAGTCGCCCAGATAGCGCCGGGCCACCCGCTCGGCGATGTCCCCGTCGCACCAGCCCTCCTCGGCCAGGGGCACGAAAAGGGGACAGGGCAGGCCGAAAACCTTGGCCTCGGGCCGGATGCGCAGGATCTCGCGCTCGTAGCTGCCGCCATTGATGGTGCTCTCGGTGCCGATGACCCCGATCCGGCCGTTGACGCTGGTGCGGCAGGCGGCCTGGGCTCCGGGCCGGATCACGCCGATCACGGGCAGGTCCGGATAGGCGTCCTGCAGGGCCTCCAGGGACACGGCCGTGGCCGTGTTGCAGGCGATGACCAGCAGCTTGACGCCGCGCTCGCGGAGCAGGGCCGAGGTCTGAAGGGCGTAGCGGGTCACGGATTTGGCGCTCTTGGTGCCGTATGGCAAGCGGGCCGTATCGCCGAGATAGACAAAACTCTCCCGGGGCAGGGCTTCGCTCAGGGCCTTCAAAACAGTCAGCCCACCGATGCCGGAATCAAACACACCGATGGGCAGGGAACAGGTCGTGTCGTTCATGTCAATCAAAAGCGGCCTGTCGAGACGGGTCATGGACATGGGCCACGACTTCGTCCAGGTGGCGGCGGTTGGTCCGAAATTCGGACAAGGGCGGAAGGTTGGTGAAATCGAAAAA
This sequence comes from uncultured Desulfovibrionaceae bacterium, assembly GCA_964384665.1. Taxonomy (GTDB): domain Bacteria; phylum Desulfobacterota; class Desulfovibrionia; order Desulfovibrionales; family Desulfomicrobiaceae; genus Desulfomicrobium. The sequence continues at coordinate 14,226 of CAYLNA010000011.1, forward strand.
ATCCACGGCCAGGGTTTCCATGCTCGGACGCGGCTCGCCGTCGAGCAGTTCGCACAAGAAGACGAGCTTGACCGCGTGGAAGAACATGTTCGCCTTCTCGCCGCGATTGGCGTCGAACGCGCCCACGAGTTTGACCGCCCGGACCCGAAATCCGCTCTCCTCCCAGGCTTCCCGCTCGGCCGTCTCGGACGGACGGTCGCCGACATCGGACCAGCCGCCGGGCATGGCCCATTTTCCATCGGCCTTTTCCCGCACCAGCAGAATCCGGCCGTCCCGGATCACGGCCGCGCGCACGTCGACCTTGGGCGTGGCGTAGCCCGGTTCCAGGGAAAAGGTCCGCTTGATCAGGGGCAGGGGCAGCTGCGAATGCTCGGCCAGCATCTCGGCCGCAATCTCGGACAAGCGGAGGAAACTGATCCGTTCGTAGGGGTTCTTGGTGAAGGCCAGGCCGGTTTGGGCCAGGGATTGGATTTCCCGGGCCCAAGCCAGCCAGCGCGCGGTCGATTTCACGGGCATGGGATCAGGCCGAGGCCAGGTAGCGCGTGATGGCGTCGCCGATGGTGCTCCAGGTCTGCCGCCGTTTCTGGTCGTCCGTCTCCAGCAACGTGACCCGAAAGCCCTTGCGGTTGCAGCAGAAGCCGGTCAGGGGCACCACGCAGATTCCGGTCGCGCCGAGCAGGTAATAGACGAAGCGCTTGTCCACTTCCACGCCCTTGACGATTTCCTCGATATGGGCCTTCACCCTGGGATTGGAGATCTCCAGGGTCTGGTCGGCATTGAGCGCTCCGTCCTCGAACATGACCGCCATATAGAACGCGCCCTGGGGTTTGATGACCCGCACTCCGGGCACGTTCTGAAAGGCTTCCCAGGCTTCCTGGGCGCGGTGCTCGAACATGCGCCGCCGCGCGTCCAGATGAGCCGCGTAGCGCGGGTCGCCCATGACCCTCGGGATGGAAAGCTGGGGCAGACTGGTCGAACAGACCTCGAGCATCTTGGCGTTCAGAAGGCTGCGGATATAGGCCCGGAAATCCGGATTCTTGTCCTTGTTGTAGACCTCGATCCAGCCGCAGCGGCCGCCCGGCCAGGGGTATTCCTTGGAGATGCCGCGCAGGGCCATGCCCGGCACGTCGCCGATAACCTCGGACAGGGAGCAGGTCGGGTGCCCGCTGTAGACGATGTTGGCGTAGATTTCATCGGCCAGGACGAAAATGTCGTAGCGGCGGGCGATGTCCACGATCTTCGCGATCAACTCGCAGGGGTAGACCGCGCCGGTCGGGTTGTCCGGATTGATGAACAGGATGCCGGCGATGGAGTCGTTGTAGCGGACCTTGTTTTCCAGATCGACCAGATCGGGCATCCAGCCGTTGTTGGGATCCAGCTCGTAGGTCAGATGCTCGTAGCCGGAATGGGCGGCCTCGGCCGAGGAATGGGTCGAATAGGCCGGCGAAGGGCCGATGACCCGGGCCTCGCGCTTCAAAAAGCCGAAGATCTTGGCCACGGCGTCACCCAGGCCGTTGAAAAAGATGATATCGTCGGCCGTGACCTGGTAGCTGCCGCGCTGATTGGCCAGCTGGGCCACGAACTCGCGGGTTTCCAGAATGCCCTGGGTGGCGCAATACCCGTAGGAATGGTCGTCCATGGCCAGATCGGCGATGATCTCCTTGATCCAGGCGGGCACCTGCTCGCCCTTTTCAATGGGATCGCCGATGTTTTCCCAGATGATGTTCAGGCCCAGGTTGCGGAGATCCTGCGCCACGGCCACGATCGCCCTGATTTCGTAGGTCAGTTTTCCCCAACCCACGTGCTCGATGTTTCTACGCATGACAAATCCCTGATGGCTGCATGACGCCCGCGCACGGACGCTGCAGGAAGATGATAACCCCTCTAAATACTAAGGAGATAGATGCAAAAGGTGAGATTGCTTATGCCAGGGGGCGGTGATTGTAAATAGCGCGGCGCCGGAAATGCGGCCGCGCCGAACCCTCCCTGGCCATTGCGCGGAGCCGGAATGCGGATCGAGACGGAGCACGCCGCGATCATGGAGCGGGATCAGCGATCCGCGGAAGCGGAGCGGACAACCCCGGCCACGTCCTCGAGCAGGCCCTTCACCTGAAAAGGCTTGCGGATGCACTTGACCGCCCCCAGACGCAGGGCTTCCTCCAGCTCGTCGGGAGACGCCAGACCCGTCAGCACCAGAATGGGCGGATGGCTCGGCACGCGGTGCAGCAGCTTGAGCAGGTCGAGGCCGGAGCGCACCGGCATGCGGATATCGAGAATGATGGCGTCCCAGGCCGAGCCGCGCAGAACCCGCAACGCGTCGTCGCCGTTGACGGCCGTCTCCACGCTGTATCCGGCGTCGAGCAAGGCCTCGCTCAGAATGTCCCGGATGTGTTGCTCGTCGTCCACGACGAGAATGCGCCCCCCGCCGCCGCTCCGCGCGGCCGGAACATCTTCCGGCGCGACTTCGGACGCTCCGGGCGCGGCCTCGGCCAGCGGAGCCGCCACCGGCAGGAAGACCCGCATCCGCGCGCCCTTCCCGACCTCGCTCTCGACCGTGATCTCGCCCTGATGGTTGGCGACGATCCCATAGGCCGTGGACAGCCCCAGCCCAGTGCCCTTGCCCTCGGACTTGGTGCTGAAGAACGGATCGAAAACGCGGGACAGATTTTCCGGCGCGATCCCCTGGCCCGTGTCGGCCACGGTCACGACGACGCGCTGCCCGCCCGCCAGGCCGGACGAAAGGGTCAATTCCCCGCCGTCCGCTTCCATGGCGTGCTGGGCGTTGATGATCAGGTTGAGAAAAACCTGTTCCAGCTGGTTGGCGTCGGCCAGGATCACGGGCAATTCCGGGTCCAGCCGCCGCGTGATGGAAATCCTGTGCGCGTGAAAGACCGCTTCCACCAGCCCCACGATCTTGAGCAGCAGGGCGTTCACATCGACCCGCGTGATCCGAGGGGCGCTGGGCCGGGCAAAACCCATCAGGCTCTTCAGGATGGCGGAGATGCGCTCGATTTGCTCGGAAATCTGGCGCAGATCCTTGCAGTTGCGCTCGTCGGTTTCGCGCGTCTCCAGGAGCTGGGCGCGGGCGGAAATAATGGCCAGGGGATTGTTGATCTCGTGCGCGGCTCCAGCCGCCAGCTGCCCCACCGCCGCCAGGCGTTCGGTCTGGAGGAGCTGCAGATTGATCTGCTGGTTCTTCCACAGGGCGTGGGACAGCTCCTCCGCGCGCAGTTCGAGGGCGACGAAGAGCCGGGCCCGATCCAGGGTGGCCGAGGCCAGGCAGGCGACCTGGGCATAGCCCATGTATTCTTGGGGCGTCATCTTGGGCGGCCGGTCCTGGGAGCGGAGCACGCACATTTCGCCGATGTAGTCCTCGCCCACCAGGGGAAACACGCAATAGCCCTGGGAAAAAAAGAACTGCTTCAGGCGCAGGGCCCGGTCCATGGCGTGCGCGCCCCGGTGACGCTCGGGGTGGGACAGGATGAGGTCCCGCAGGCTGGTTGGAAGGGGCATGCCCTGATCCAGGTCCGGCATTCCGTCGCCATCCAGGGGATAGCCGACCGCGCGCTGACTGCCCTCGCCATTCCAGATCAGCCCCTGGGCCAGACGCTCGGCCGGCACGATCCAGTAGACAAAGCCGCCCCGCACGCCGATGGCCTCCTGCATGCAAGAGGCGATGGAATCGAAGACCTCCTCGACCGAACCGGCCTTGCTCATCTTGAGGCCGACCCGCGAGCCGAGGTTGGCGAAGCGGTTCGCGTCCTCCAAACGGGCATTGGCCTGGTCGAGTTCCAAGCTCATGTGCATGAGACTCTGGTTGGCCTTCTGCAAGGAGGACAAAAACAGGGCGACTTGGTCCGTTTCCAGATCGAACGAGGCGGCGCGCTCGGCGAACGCCGGGGAGAAATCTTTCTGGATCGCGTTCACATCGCCATGATCCAGGCCCAGCATGGCCATCAATCCGGACTGCCGCTGCTGCTCCAGGGCGACCATCCGGGGTTCGTCGATCAGCGTGGCGTGGGCCAGCAAATTGGCCAGGGCCACGATGGCCGCCAAGGTGACGTCGCCTTGCAGGGTCGACAGGGCCTGGGCCGAATGGTGGTGGAGCCAGACGACCTCGGTCAGGGCCGGCGGCAACTTCCATTTCTGAGCGATCCAGCGTCCGACCACGGCGTGATCGGTCTTGAAGACCTCCCGCTCCGCCTCCACCACGCTCTCGCGCATTTCCCGCACCCGCTCGGCGACCAGCGCATAGTCCTCGCTGGCGTACAGGCGCAGAAAAACACGGCCGATGTCGTGCATGATTCCGGCCCCGAAGGCCTCGGCCGTCAGCTCCGGGCGACTCTTGGCCGCGATGAGCGAGGCCAGGACGCCGGTGGCCAGACTGTGCCGCCACAACATGGTCTGCTCGGCTTCGGCCGTCTTGTCGCCCTTGATCAGGGAATCCTTGATCAGCACCGACAGCAGCAAGGCCTGCACCACCTTGCGCCCCAGACGGTTCAGGGCCTTGGACACCTGGGTGACGGACCCGTTGCGGGCATAGAGAGCGGAATTGGCGTGATCAAGGAGCTTGAGGGTCAGGGCCGGATCGGTTTCGATGACGCGGGCCAGGGATGCGTTGTCGGAATCCGCCCGCAGGACGTGATCGAGAACCGCGCTGGCCACGGCCGGCAAGGATGGCAGCGCGTCCAGCTGATGCAGGATCCGCCGCAAGGAGCGTTCCGTCGGCGACGCGTCCTCGGAAGACGGCCGAGCGAAGGCGGGAGAGACGGTACGGTTCACGAATGCTCCGTCCCAAAATCAGTAATGCGGCGGTTTTTCATCGGGCGCTGTTTCCACTGGTGACGAAAGTTCCTGAAATTTCTCGGCGAGAATTTTCAGCATCCTCTGCAATTCCCGGATTTCCTTTTGTTGCTCTATGACAACCCCACTCAGCTCATCAATGGTTTTTTGCAAATAACCACAACTAATCTCAAGATTTTCAATACGATTTTGCATTTCTCCCTCCAATGTTCGCGGGTATCCGCGCACGGGGTTCACGGCCTTGACCGCCATTTCCGGCCTGCGTAGGAAGTCGCGACATTCACGCCAGCCAAGGAGCACACCATGACCGACGCCTCCACGATTCTCGACGCCGCGTACCTCGACGATCTCTTTCCCCCAACCAAGACCGACGCCTTTTTCGACGCCCTGTTCGGCGGGACCGAGGATGGAGCCTATGATATCCGCCTGCGCTTCGAGAAGCAAACCCCGACGGAACTGCATCTCGCCTTTCATCTCCTCGAACGCCCGGGAAAATGCCTGGCCTGCAACCTGACCTACGGCCTGCCCCAGGTCTTCACCCGCCACCCGGTGCTGGCCGTGGGTCAGACCGTGAACGCCCTGTGCGAACGCCTGGGCGCAACGGCCGCGTCCTGGGCCTTGGCCGCCACCCGCGAGGTGAACAAAGGCCTGCACATCATTCCCCTGATCATCAAGTTGGCCTGACCTCCGAACACGCCCAGGGCGGCCGCCTTTTTTGATCCACGTCAAAGATTGCTCGCCGCCTTGGCGCTACGCAGGGGGACATGAAGGACAATACCTCGGAATCACTGCCCTCTTTTACTGTCCGGACCTGCCGGGGAAGCGCGGGCTGTCCCCATTCCGTCCTCGCCCATGACCCTGGCCCGGATATCGCCCAGGCCATGGCCGCGTCGGGCTGGGACGCCTTTCTGGTCCAGCGGGTCCACCCCATCCGTCACCATCACCAATTCCGCGTCGCCGTCGCCGCCTGCCCCAACGGATGCAGCCAGCCGCATATCGCTGACTTCGGACTCATCGCCACAACCCAAATCAGCCTCGATCCGGCGCTCTGCTCCGACTGCGGAGCCTGTGTGGACGCGTGCGCCGAAAAGGCCCTACGCCTGGACGCCGGAATCCATCTCGACGCGGCGGCCTGCCTGGGCTGTGGCGCCTGTCTCCGCGTCTGCCCCTCGGCGGCCCTGACGCGCGGCAAGGACGGCTACCGCGTCCTGGCGGGCGGCAAGCTCGGCCGCCATCCGCGCCTGGCGCACGAAATGGGGACCATCTCCACCGCCGATGTCCCGTCCGTGCTCGAACGGATCTTGTCCGTGTTCATGGCCCATCGCCGTGACCGGGAGCGTCTGGGAGACGTCGTCGAGCGCCTGGGCCGCATCCAGTTCGACGGGCTGGTCCGGCCATGATCATCTTCGCGCGCATCCTGACCGTCGTCTGCGGACTGCTGGCCGGGGCCCATTTCCTGCGCTTCGGCTCCGTCTGGGAGGGCGCGGCCGGACTGCTGCCGATCCTGGGCGTCCTTTTCCCCCGCCTCCTGCCCCGACCCGTCCTGGTCGCGGCCTTCGCGACCGGGCTGTGGTTGTGGGCGGATCTGGCCGTCGAACTCATCGCCATGCGCATTCAGTTCGGACTGCCCCACCTGCGGCTGGCGGCCATCCTGGGCGCGGTCTGCCTGGCGCATCTGGCCGGCTTGGCCCTGATCGCGGGACGAACCGGAACGCGCATGCTCGGTCCCGTGGACCGCGCGCAGGCGGCCCAGAGCGCGGTCATGGTCCTGGTTGGCGCGACCTTGGTCGCGGCCGCGGCTAAGGCTCCCGTCCCCCTGCTCCTCGGCGAGCGCGTGCTGCCCGGGTCTGGACCCGTCTGGATCGGCCTGTTCGCCCTCTACGGCGGGTATATTGTCCGGCGCATGCTGACCGGGTCCGCGCCCCGAACCCGAGCCCTGATCTGGAGCCTGTTCTCGGCCGTCTTTTTCGGACAGCTCGTCCTGGGCCTGGCCGGAGCCACCCAATTTCTCATGACCGGCGCTCTGCACCTGCCTGTTCCGGCCCTGATCCTGGCCGGCCCGCTGTACCGGGGCGAGGGGCTGTTCATGCCCATCCTGCTCGGCGTATCCGTGCTCTTGCTCGGGCCGGCGTGGTGCAGTCATCTCTGCTACATCGGAGCCTGGGACGACCGTTTTTCCCGCCTGGGCCCCAAGCGGCCGCGTCCCCTGCCCGCCTGGGCCCCGCACGCGCGGGCGGCCATCCTCGCCGCCGCAGTGCTCGCGCCGCTCGCCCTGCGACTGGCCGGAGTCACGTGGCCCTGGGCCTTGGGCCTGGCCGCGCTCTTCGGCCTGGGCGGGGTCGTTGTCATGGCCGTCTGGTCCCGGCGAACCGGAACCATGGTCCATTGCAGCCTCTGGTGTCCCATCGGCCTCGTGAACAATCTGGCCGGCCGCGTCCTGCCCTGGCGCATCAAAATCGACGCCGCGTGCACCGCCTGCGGCGTCTGTTCC
>CAYLNA010000011.1:21619-23617 GCA_964384665.1 uncultured Desulfovibrionaceae bacterium
CGCCTTTTCGGAATAATCCCATTCCTTGAGGCCCAGATCGACCAGCACGTCGTCGACCAGTTCGTCCACGCCGCGATTGGCCTGGAGCAGGTGGTCCATGCTGGCCATGTACAGCGGCTCGCGCTCGGACATGACCTGGGCCACCTCGTCGTGCAGGGCCAACCCGGTCAGGGCCGGGCGTTGGGCCGTGTTGCCGTCCCGGAGCAAGCGGCCGGTCAACAGGGCGGCGTCGGCGGCCAGATAAAAGCTGACCCCGGTCTTGTACATCAGGTCGCGGTTGGCGGTGGAAAGAACGATGCCGCCGCCAGTGGCCACGACCTTGCCGGGCAGGCCGCAGACCTTGGCCAGGGTCTTGGCCTCGAGATCACGGAAATGGTCCCAACCATGGGCCGTGACAATTTCGTCAATGGTCCGTCCGGCGTCCCGGACCAGGACCGCGTCGGTGTCCACGAAGGCGCAGCCCAGGGCCGCGGCCAGGGCCCGGCCAAGGGTGGTCTTGCCGCTGCCGCGCATGCCGATCAGATAGATGTTCTTGGATTCCAAGCTGAACGGCGGCTTGGAGAATTGTCCGGGCTTGAAGGTCATGGACGCGCCGGCGTCCTCGATTTCCGTTTTTTTCTTGATGAATGTCGTCATGATTCCCCCTGTGGTCGTGGGCCTCGCAATGGGCCAAATCGGCCCAAAATGCAACACGCGGCCTTGATTGACGGCCAATCCGCAATCAGGCTAGGCGGAAGGCACGCACCTCAACCACCGAAAGGACCGCCATGAAATCCGTGTTCTCCGTTGTCTTCCTCGCCCTCTTCTGCCTCGGCTCCATCGCGCAGGCCCAGACCGTGGAAAAAATGGCCGCCACGGACCTGATGCAATTCATCGGCGCCAACAAGGGCCGCGTGGTCCTGATCAATTTCTGGGCGACGTGGTGCCAGCCCTGTGTACAGGAGTTTCCGGGCCTCATCGCCCTGCGCGAAGGATTTCCGGAAAGCGAGCTGGCCATGATCGGCGTGTCCCTGGATTACAATCTCAGGTCGGCGCAAAATTTCGTCGACCGCAAGGGCGTTAATTTTCCGGTCTCCCTCGATGGCGGGGACATCAGCTCCACCTTCGGGGTGCAGTCCATACCCCGGACCCTGGTCTTCAACCGCGACGGGGAAAAAATCCTCGACCATGTCGGCTATATCGAGCCGGAGAGCTTCCGACACATCGTGGAACGCGTGCAGCAGATGCCATGAACGTCCTGGCGGATCTAGCCGAGCAGGCCATCCTGGAGGCCCAGCGTCGGGGCGAATTCGAAAACCTGAAGGGCCAAGGTCGGCCCCTCGACCTGGAGTCCGACCCCTTCATGCCGGAACATCTGCGCATGGCCTACAAGATGCTCAAGAACGCCGGCTACGTGCCCGAGGAAATCCAGGCCCAGCGCGAGATCCGCTCGCTGATCGAATGCCTGGAACAGGAAACCGACGAATCCCGCAAGATGCGCCAGATCCAAAAAGTGAACCTGCTCCTGCTCAAGGGCAAACTCGATAATCGCGGCCTGTTGCTGGAAGAAAACGAAGCCTATTTCCACAAGGTCGTGTCCCGCGTCACCCTGAACCGACCGTGATCCCCCACCAGTCATGAACGAAAATCGCCGTAACCTGCTCAAGGCCGCCCTGGTCCCTCTTCTTCTGCCGCTGACGGGCGCGCGGGCCGAGGCCGCCCTGCCCCCCGCGTCCGAGGTCTCGGAAATCCGGGTCATTCTGGGCAAGGATCCATCCCGCACCCTTGAACGTGTTTCCGAGCCAGGATTCGCCATGTCCCTGGCGCGCTCGGTGCTGGGCTTCATCCTCGACAACCACGGCGGCGGCAACCTGCCGATCTGGAAAGCGCCCGCGACCCAGGTCGATCTCCAATCCCGCGTTCCACGCATCGCGGATCAGGTGGTGCAAAGCGTCATCCGGCATGCCGCCATCTATCCGGTGGACCCGTGCTGGATCATGGGCCAGATGATGGCCGAAT
>CAYLNA010000012.1:0-21345 GCA_964384665.1 uncultured Desulfovibrionaceae bacterium
TGGAGCGCGGATGACAGGCGTCGTAGACGCGCATGACCTGGGCGAGGTCGAGGTGGGTGTAGCGCTGGGTGGTGGAGATGCGCGCGTGGCCGAGCAGTTCCTGCACGCCGCGCAGATCCGCGCCGGCCTGGAGCAGGTGCGTGGCGAAGCTGTGGCGCAAGGTGTGGGGGCTGATGGCCACGGGCACGCCCCCCGCCGCGGCCAGTTCCTTGACGATGCGGTCGGCTTGACGCCGTCCGAGCCGCCCGCCCCGCGCGCCCAAAAAAACAGCCTGCTCTCCGGGAGTCGGGCCAAAGGCGACGCGGCGCGCCAGATAGCTCCGCAGACGGGCCACGGCCGGTTCGGTCAAGGGTGCCAAGCGCTCCTTGCGGCCCTTGCCCAGGACCCGCACCAAACCCTGGTCAAGATCCATGTCCGCGATATCGAGCCCCAGGGCTTCGCTGACGCGCAGGCCCGAACCGTACAGAACCTCGACCAGAGCCAGATCGCGCAACCCCTCGGGATCGGGCGGAATCTCGGCCTCGACCAGATGAAACGCCTGATCGACATTCAAAACCTTGGGATGAACCTTGGGCAGCTTGGGGTTGGCGATGGAGGCGCAGGGATCGGCCTCGACCAGGGCGCGCTTGCGTAAAAAGCGAAAAAACGAGCGCAGGGCCGAGAGCTTGCGACAGACCGAACTCTTGGCTAGGCCGCGTCGGTGCAGATCAGCCAGGAAGGCGGTGATGTCGGCCCGGTTCACGGCCTCGGGCGCGTCTAGGCCCTTGCCGCGCCGGGCCAGGAATTCGTGCAGGCCCTGGAGATCCACCTCGTAGGCGCGGGACGTGGCCGGAGAATAGCCGCGCTGGGCGTCCAGGTAGAGCAGGAAGCGGGCGACCGCTTCAGGCGCCGAGTCGTTTGTCCAGGACATAGCAGCTCGCGGGATTTTTCTTGGCTTCCTTCTTCAGGTTCATGGCGATCTGCGAGGCCTCGCCGAAATGCTTGAGCCGGCCGTCACGGTTGAAGACCACGGCGATGGAAATGGCCATGAGCGGAAAAACCTGAGCCTGGCCGTTGCGGTCCACGGAATGAATGGCTCCGCGCGCCCGGTCTTCCTCGTCATAAAAATGAGGGACGATGGAATCGAAGTTGGTGATGACCATCTGGCAGGCGCTCTCGGCCTTGTCCGGAGGCACGATGAAGACAAAATCGTCTCCGCCGACATGGCCGACAAAGGTGTTCGCGCCCATGAAGGCCCGGATGGAGTTGACGATGACCCGCGCCGTCATGAGCAGGACCTCGTCGCCCCGGGAAAACCCGTATTTGTCGTTGAAGGATTTGAAATGGTCGAGGTCGATGTAGGCCAGGGCGAAATCCTCGCGGCGGTCGATCAGATCCTGAATCTTGTGGATGATGGACGTGTTGCCAGGCAACTTGGTCAGTGGGCTGGCGTCGAGTTCGCGCGTGGCGCGGTGATAGGCCAGGGTCAGCCGACTTCGGGTCGCGGCTGGCGTCAGGGGACGGAGCAGGAAATCATCGACTTCCAACAGGCTGAAATCCTGCTCCTCCAGAGCGGACTCGCCGGACAGGCAGAGCACCACCGGCAGTTGGCGGTAGACGTTCTCGCCCTTGATCAACCGCACCAGTTCCACGCCCGGCAGGTCCGGAAGACGCGCGTCGACCACCAAGAGGTCCGGCGGATCGGAAAAAAGATACTCCAGGGCCGACGAACCCCGGCTGAAAAAGGTCCAGCCGACCTCGGCCTCGGGCCACAGATCGCCCACGAAGGCCTGCAATTCCGCGTCAGCCGTGACCAGGAAGAAATGTTTGCGCTCGTTCATGGCTGTTCGGCTCACATCAGATCAACGAAATCACCTTCCAAACCGTCCATGATCTTGCCCAACAGTTTCGGATCGATATTCAGCGCTTCCAGCACTCCCGGCTCCAAGACGCTGACCTGATCGTCTCCACCGCTCCCGACCTCGAAAAGCCGGGTCAGGAAATCCCCCACATGCACCACCTGGGCCATTTTGGGATAGATCGACGCCGACATGGGCCGATGGTGATAGGACAGTCCCTCCTTCAAATTCGGAGGCAGATTCCAATGGGTGGAGAGCCACAGATTGATGCGGTCATGGGAAAAGCCCAGAATATCGTTTTCAGCTTGCCGATAGGTCAGGTCCCGCGCCTTGACCAGGGCGTCGATGGCCGCGCGAACCTCCGGCAGCTGGACCGCGGTCACGACCTTGCCAATGTCGTGCAGCAGCCCGGCCACGGCGTACTCCTCCGGGTTCTTGCACTCAATGGCCCGGGCAGTGGCCGCGCTGGCCAAGGCGCAGCCCAGGCTGTGCTCCCACAGGCCCTTCATGCTCGCGTTCATGGCGTCGAAGACCGACGTGGAAATGATGATGCCCTTGATGACGTTGAACCCAAGCAGGACCAGGGCGTGCTGAATGGAGCCAATCCGTCCGGGAAAGCCGTAAATGGGGGAATTGACCATCTTGAGGACCTTGGCCGAAAGGACCTGATCGCGGGAAATGGCTTTGCTGATCTGGTCCGTGGAGGAATTGGGATCCTCCATCATGGCCGAGACTTCCTGCAATACGCCGGGCAGGGTCGGTAAATCCTTGACCGCCAGAATCTGGCCTTTTTGCTTGGTGCGCAGATCGTCCATCATTCGCCTCCGGTCGCGGGAGCTTTCCGGGCCGCGCTCATGGCGGCCTTGGCAATGAAATACTCGCCCACCGTGTTCTTCACCTTCTGCATGTATTTGTCATCCTTGAAATTACGAAAAAGATGCTCGAGGCGCTCCAACTTTTGAGCAGCCAGTTCCCTTCCGTCGCCCCCGTTTTCATCCAGGGGATTGCCTTCCACGACGAGTTGGTCCACCCCCATGTTTTCAAGCCGGGAAAGAAGCTGCGCGGTCAGCACCGTGCCCGCCGCGACGAGGACCATGCCGTTGTCCCGGGTCACGGGCTTGGCCAACACCATGTCCGGAGTGCCCCGTTGGATGGGTATTTTCTGCATGTGCGTCTCCTGTTTGTGAATCGAGCTTCACGCCCGCGAAAGTGCATAGTACATTCCAGGCAACTGCTCCACAAGGCCTTGCAATTCCAAAAAAAGCAAGGCCGCACTGACTTTTTCCGAAGGCCAGGCCAGTTCTCGGGTCAGGGCGTCGACATGAACCCGCTCCCGGCCGCCGAGCAGGACGACCAGGGCGCGTTGATCCGGGTCGTCCGGCAAAACCGGCGCGGACGCAACGGCCGGTTCCCGGGACAGGGCGAAGGGCCGCAACCGCGCTTCCAATTCGCGCAGGATATCCTCGCCGTCCTGAACCAGACACGCGCCCTGACGGATCAGTTGATGGCAGCCCTGGTAGGTCTTCTGGTTGGCCGGACCGGGCACGGCGAAGACGTCCCGGTTTTGGGCCAGGGCCAGGTTGGCCGTGATCAGACTGCCGCTGCCCAGGGCCCCTTCCACCACCAGCACGCCCAGGGCCAGCCCACTGACAATGCGGTTGCGGTGCGGGAAATTTGGCCCCTCCGGCTTGGTTCCTGGCGCGAATTCGGTCAGGATCAGCCCCTTGGCAGCGATCTCGGCCCACAGGTCGGCGTTGGAGGACGGATAGATCAAATCGATGCCCGTGCCCAGCACCGCGATGGTCGACCCCACTTCCCGCAAGGCTCCCAAATGCGCGGCCCGATCGATGCCAAAGGCGAAGCCGGAGACCACGCACACGCCGGCCTGACTCAGCGTGGCGGCGATGGAGTCCGCCATGCCCATGCCGTAACGCGAGCACTGCCGCGATCCGACCAGGGCCACGCTGGGCCGCTCCAAGAGGGATATATCACCAAGAGAGTAGAGAAAAAGAGGCGGGTCCGGAATTTGGCGCAGGGACTCGGGATAGGCCGGATCGGACAGAAAAAGCATGGAAAGGCCCAGCTCGGCGGCCCGAGCGGCCTCGTGATCGGCTTTGTCCTTCCACGCGCCCTGCCGGAACTCGCTCATGACCCGCGCCGAAACCAAGCCACTCCAGGCCGGAAAGGCGTTCACGGCGCGCGCCGCCGAGCCAAAGGCGTCCAGCAGGCGCTTCCAGGTGCGCGGCCCCAGTCCGCGCGTGTGACGCAGGGCCAGGCAGGCCCGAAACTCATCCACGCGCGGCCGCCTGGGAGCTGGACTCGGCGCGCCCGCGCATCGCGCGCAGGGCCGCGCGTCCCAAAACGGAGGCGTGGGAGCCCGGATAGCCCGCGTCGAGACGATCGAACAGTCGCCGGGCCAGGGTCGGATTGCCGGACCTGAGCGCGGAATAGGCCTGCTTCAAGAGGGCGTCGGCGCTTTTCGCATGTCGTGGATAGCGGCTCGGGACCAGGGCGAAAGCCTCCCCGGCCCGCGCGAAGCGCTGCTGGGCGTACCAGGTTTCCCCGATCCAATACAGAGCGTTGGGCGCAAGGGAACTCTGGGGAAAGGCGCGCATGAAGGCCTCGAAGGCCTCGCGGGCTTGGACATGCTTGCCGGACTCATACAGGGCCAGCGCGCGGGCATAGACCGTGGCGGGAGACGCGGCGGCCAGCGCTGGGGAATCGCCCTTTCCGTCCCCGGCCCGTTCCTGGGCGCGGTCCGGGGGCGGCGCGATCGACGCGGAACGTTGGGATGGCGGGGCAAGCGTGGCGTTGGCGACAGGGGCCGGGAGAGGAACGGATTCCTCGGCCATGTCGGCCTCGGATTGATCAGGACTCAATTCGGGGGGCTGACTCGTGGACGGGGTTTGAAAAATGGCATCGCCCGCGGGCAGGATGCATTCGCGGACCACGACGGGAGTCACGCGCTGGCGCAGGCTGGGCGCAGCGGCGCGCAGGATCGAGCCGGAGCCGGGCCGCGCGCTCCGCTCCAGCGCGGAGAACTGACGTCCCTGGTCGGCGTGCGCGACCTTCAAGCGGAGGATGGCCGCATCGCGGGAAGCAACGGGCAGCAACCCCACGACCGTCAGGGTGGCCAGCACGCCCGCCATGAGCCCGGCGAGAAACGCCAACACCACGATTTTTTTCATCCCTGCTCCCCAAGACGCCGTCCCTGTCCACGCCCGTGGAATAGGAGAGATCCACGCGATTTTCAAGAGACCTAGTCATGCCGCACGGGCCTGACGCATCTTTTTTCCGGCGCCCAGGCTCCATCCTCTCTTCACGGAATCCGCCATGCATCCAGCGGCTGGACATGCCTCCCCAACCGCCGCTACGGTCCGGCCATGTCCACCTCCTATCGCGCCACCCTCCCGCTGCTCCTCGTTCTTGGCTTCTGCGCCTGCGCCGCGCGCCAGCCTTTGTCTCCGCCGAACACGCCCCGCGATGAAGTCCAGGCTTTTCTCGACGCCCAGGCCGAGGGTACGGACGAGACCCGCGCGGCCCGCTTCCTGGTCGAAAATCTGCCCCTGCCCGACCAACTGGGCATGAGCGGGGCCGACCTACGCGAGAACCTCGATTTCGCCTTCCTGGCTCGGCGGACCATGCCCTGGGGCAAAACCACGCCGTGGGACATATTTCTGCACTATGTCCTGCCCCACCGCACCAGCCAGGAGCCTTTCCAGCCTCATCGGGCCTGGCTTTTTCGCGAACTGGCCCCGCTCTGCGCCTCGGCGAAAAGCATGGAGGAGGCCTTGTCCCGGATCAGCGTCTGGACTCTGGAGCGGGTGCGGTACACGCCGACCTCGCGCCGGGATCTGGGCGTGCGTTCGGTGCTGGACGGCGGCCAGGGACGCTGCGAGGAACTGAACATCCTGTTCATGGCCGCAGCCCGGTCCGTGGGCCTGCCCGTGCGTCAGGCCCTGACGCCTTGGTGGCAGCACGCCGACGGCAACCACGCCTGGGTCGAGGCCTGGACCGAGACGGGCTGGCATTTCCTGGAGACCAGCGCCGTCTTCACCCGCCTGGACCAGGGCTGGTTCGCGCCCCAGGCCCCACGCATGGCCAAGGTCGCGGCCTTCGCCTACGGCCATCCCCAGGACCAAGCCAGCTACCGCGTGGGACCGGGCTTCGCCCTGCTCGACGCCACCCCGGCCTATGCTCCAGCGACCCAGGTGCTGGTGCGGGTTGGCGGTCCCAACCATACTCCCGTCGCGGACCGGGAGGTATATTTTTCCATCTGGTCCGCCGGCGGGCTTCGCCCCGTGACCAAGGCCGCGACCGATGCCACGGGCCAGGCCAGAACCGTGCTCGGACCGGGGATTTTTTTCGTCACCTGCGCCGGCGACGCGGGTCTGGCTCACGCCCTGCTCGACACCCGCGACACGTCGGCCGCCACGGCGACCCTGTTCACGGCCTCGAACCGGCCCCTGCCCAGGCGGATCGAATTCGCCTTTCCCGGCCCTGGCCCGGCCGTCGAGGAGAAGACGCCCGACCCGGACCGCGAACAGCGACGCGCGGCCCGCAACGAGCGCTATCAGCCGCTGCTGACCGGACTGGCCCCGGCCCTGTGCAAACAGCTCCACCAGGCCGGCTGGCGCATCCCGGACTGGCTGGCCGTGCTGACCAGCCAGAACCGCTCTCCCTGGCTGGAGCGCGTTGTCATGAATCTGGACGCCAAGGACCTGCTCCAGGTCGATCCCCGCGCCCTGCCCCGGTCCATCTCCCTGGCCCAAGAAGCCAGGGAGGGTGCGGCCCGGACCGGCCTCGTGTACACTGATGACACCTTCGTGGACAGCGTTCTGGCTCCGCGCCTGTACCTGGAGCCCTGGTCGGATTGGCGGGCGGACCTGGTCGCCTGGAGCGCGGACCTTCTCGACCGTCCGCTGCGGACCAAGCTCCGGCATGCGCGGCGTCTGCTCCAGTCCCTGAAGCAGGTGGACGGCGGCTATTTCGGTCCCATGCTCACGCCGGGACAGATTCTGGCCTGCCGTCAGGTCCGCTCGGACGCGGAAACGGGAATCATGCTCACGGCCGGACTACGCGCTCTGGGCGTTCCAGCCCGGATGCAGGCGGACCTGGGCGGGGTCGAGTATTTCGATGGCCAGTCCTGGCAATTTTGGGCCATCCGCGAGGCGGGCGGCGACGCCATGGGGTCCTTCCGGCTGCGCGCCCGGCCCGGTTCGGTTCCACTTCAAGACTTTGGCCTGGCCCGCGTCAACGCCGACGGCTATCTCGAAACCCTGGACGATCTGGACTGGAATGAAGACAATCAATCCTGCGCCCTGCGGCCGGGCGCTTACGTCATG
The DNA here is from genome assembly GCA_964384665.1 of uncultured Desulfovibrionaceae bacterium. GTDB lineage: Bacteria > Desulfobacterota > Desulfovibrionia > Desulfovibrionales > Desulfomicrobiaceae > Desulfomicrobium. The sequence continues at coordinate 7,184 of CAYLNA010000012.1, forward strand.
CTCGTTCCCACGCGAAAAACCAATGAAACCATGGTCGAGCTGCGTCCGTTCCAGATCCGTCCCCAGACCGAAACCAACCTGGATTTCTCCGAGACAACGCCATGACGGAGACCCGGCGTTGCACGCGCCTTCCGAATGACTTATGCTCACGCATCCAAACTCGCAGCCCACGAGGTATCACCATGGACCGACACATCCTGCTGACCGTCAGCGACGACCACAGCGCCCTGCAGGCCGTCCGCTTTGTAGTCAATTACTTTACCAACACAGCCAAGCTGAATCTGACCCTGCTCTTCGTGGCGCCCAATCCCAAGGCCGGCCTGACCGAGGCGGAAATCCTGAAGGACTACGCCAACATCGCCCGGCGCGAGCAGCATTGCCGCGAAATGGCCGAGGCGGCCCTGGCCAAGGCCGAACACCTGCTCGTGACCAAGGACTTTCCGAGCGCCAACATCCATAAAAAAATCGCGTTCAAGCAGTTCGGCACGGCCTCGGACATCATCCAGGAAGGTCTTTCCGGCATGTACGACGCCATCGCCCTGGGCCGGCGCGGCCTGTCCCGCTTGGAAGAACTGCTCGCGGACAGCGTCAGCAAGCAGATTTTCACCACGCCCATGGAAATTCCGCTCTGGATCTGCCGCAATCAGGAAAAACCCCACTCCCATCTGCTGCTCTGCACCGACGGATCTCCGGCCAGCCTGCGCTGCGCCGATCATGTCGGGTTCATGCTCAAGGACGAGACCCGGCACGACGTCACCGTGCTCCACATCGCCACGGGCGCATCCTCGGCCGTTCCGGAAGAGGCCGTGGCCAGCGCCCGACGGGCCATCGAGGACAACGGGGTGGCCAGCGCCCGGATCAAGGAGATGATCGTGACCGGCCGCAACGCCACGGACACCATCGTCAAACTGGCCCAAGAAGGCCGCTACGGAGTGGTCGCCTCGGGCCGGACCGGACGCGGTGAAACCCGGTCCGCGCACCTGCTCGGCTCGGTCAGCATGCACCTCCTGAAAGCCCTGGACTTCACTACCTTGTGGATTTCCCACTGATCTCCGGGCGGATCACTCCGCCCGCTTTCTCGCGCGCAGCCCTTCCACCACCTTCTTCGCGATCACCGGAAAAAGCCCGAGCAGGGCAAAGGCCAAAAGCAGGGACGGCGACAGGATGCCGGCCAGGGAATCGAGCCTGGCCAGCTCCCGGCCGGCGTTGACGAAGACCATGGTTCCGCCGAGCATGCCCAGCTGCGAGACCCAGTAAAAGGTCCGGGCCGGCATGGCGGTTAGCCCCATGGCCAGATTGACGAGGAAAAAAGGAAAGACGGGAATGAGGCGCAGCCCGAACAGATACCAGGCGCCTTCCCGACGCACGCCGTCGTCGATAAAATCGAGACGCGCGCCGAAACGCCGGCGCACCACGTCCCGGAACAGATAGCGGGCCAGCAGAAAGGCCAGGGTCGCGCCCATGGTCGAGGCGAAAGACACGGCGACGGTCCCGGTCCAAAACCCGAAGATCGCGCCGCCGGCCAGGCCCATGACCGTGGCTCCCGGCAGACTCAGGGCGGCCATGAGCACGTAGGACAGCATGAACACGCCGAGGGCCAGGACCGGATGGGCGGCTTGGGCCGCGCGCAGGCCGTCCAGGGACTGCCGGACAGAAGCCAGGGTCAGGAAGCGATCCAAATCCAGCACGAAAAAAAGTCCGATCAAAACAGCCAGACCGCCGGCCAGAGCCGCCCTGTTCATGCGGCCGGTCCCCCGAAAAGCATGTCGTGGATGGCCGCCACGCTCTCCTTTTCCAAGGGATCATCCAGAAAAATCTCATACTTGAGGGCCGTGCTGCTGACGGCCCGGATTCTGTTCCCGAGCCGGGCCAGAATTTCCCGCACCGCCTCCAGACGCTCGTGCTGGGCCGCCACCCGTGAACCGATCAGGGACAGGCTGCAACAGGGCGCGCCGTCCAGACCCGAAGCATGCTTCTCGTCCACAACCACCACCGTGCGGCCTTCGATCGTCTGGCAGAGGCGGCAGTCCACGGGCGCGGGCGCTCCTTCGTCGAAAACGATCCAGCGCAGCCGGTCATGGTAGACCATGGCTTGCAGGACGTCGCGGTTCAGATTTTCATTGGAAACAATGGTGCCGATCTCCCCGGACAAGCTCGACCCAGCGGCGATGCGCACGCCCAGGCGACGGGCGTATTCCACGGCGTCGTCCTTCAGCACCTTGGCCCCGGCCGCCGACATCTCCAACATGGTTTCATAGTCGACGGCAGCCAGACGCCGGGCCGAGGGGGCCAGGCGCGGATCCGTGGTGTAGACCCCGTCCACGTCGGAATAGATCTCGCACACATCCGCGCCCAGAGCCGCGGCCACGGCCACGGCCGTGGTGTCCGATCCGCCCCGGCCCAGGGTGGTGATCTCCTTGGCCGTGGACACGCCCTGGAATCCGGCGACCACGGCGATCCGGCCCTGATCCAGAGCCTGACGCAGACGGTCGCCCCTGATCTCCAAAACTCGTGCGTCGCCGTGGGTGCAGTCGGTGATGAGCCCGATCTGGGACCCAGTGAAGGACACGGCCACCCCCGGTCGGATGCCGTTCAGGGCGATGCTCATCATGGCGATGGAAATGCGCTCGCCCACGGACACGAGCATGTCCATCTCGCGCGGGTCCGGATTCTCGGCCAGGGCCTTGGCCTGGGCCACCAAGGCGTCCGTGGTTTTGCCCATGGCCGAAACCACGACCACGACCCGATCCCCTCGATCATGCCGGGCCATGATCCGCCGGGCCAGATTCAGGATCTGCTCCGGCGTGGCCACGCTGCTGCCTCCGTATTTTTGAACAATAAGAGCCATGGGTTCTCCTTTTATCGCGCCATTTTCACGATGCGCGGCGTGAACGCGGCCCGGATGCGGACCAAATCGCTCTGGGCGGCCATGACCGCGTGGATATCCTTGTAGGCCATGGGCGCTTCATCCAGTCCGGCCGAAAGCAGACGCACCCCTCGGGCGCGCAGGGCGTGGTCAAGATCGCCGCGACGGAAACGTTTGAGGGCCTCCTGCCGGCTCATGACCCGGCCCGCGCCGTGGGCGGCGGAGCACAGGGACAGCGGATTGCCCAGGCCCTCGGCCACGAAGGCCGGATCGACCATGGTTCCGGGAATGACGCCCAAGACGCCCAGCCCGGCCGGAGTCGCGCCCTTGCGGTGCACGACCATCGCACGGTCGCCGTGGGTTTCGATCCAGGCGAAATTGTGGTGATTCTCCACGCTCCAGATCGGGGAAAGGCCCAGATGGCGGGCCACGCCGGCATGGATCAGGGCATGGTTGGCCGCGCTGTAGCGGCCCATGAGTTCCATGGCCGCCCAATATTCCCGGCCTGGGTCCGAGTCCAGATCCAGCCAGGCCAGATGGCCCAGCTCGCGCGGCAACTCCGGATGCAGCCGCCGGGCCAGGGCCGAATAGTGCTTGGCCACTTCTCCGCCCGCGCCCCGGCTGCCGCTGTGGGAGAGCAGAGCCAGATAAATCCCGGCTTCCAGGCCGTTCAGCATCGCGGGCGCGTCCAGCACGCCCCATTCCACGAAATGATTGCCAGCCCCGCTGGTGCCGAGCTGGCCCCAGGCCGTGTCCTTCATCTTCGCCGTGACCGGAGAAAAGGACCAGTCCTCGTGCATGACGGGATGGTCCTTGCGCTGGTGGAACTGCCCGCCCACGCCAAAGCAGGTCTCGGCCTCCAGGGCTTCGCTCAAAACCTCGGCCTGGGTCTCGACGAGGTCCGGAGGCACGGCGAACACGGACAGGCGCATGCGGCAGGCGATGTCCATGCCCACTCCGTACGGGATGACCGCGTCCGCCACGGCCAAGACCCCGCCGATGGGCAGACCGTAGCCGACATGAGCGTCAGGCATGAGGGCCCCGCGAATGGCCACGGGCAGGGAACAGCCCTGGCGCATCTGCTCCACGGCTTGCGGGTCCAGATCCTGACCCCAGGCGGTCCAGGGCGCGGACTCCGAACGCAGCCGAAGATTTGATCGCGACGGCGCGACGGCGGGCGATGGCCCGGGGCTGAGCAGCGCCAGCGCCAGGGGGGCCAGACTGGGATGATCGCTGAACCCGCGCGGATCGCGCGCCAACTCCTTGAACAGACGGCGCAAGCTCTTGGCCCGCACGCCATCGGCGGCCAAGGACCGCGCGCAGGCTTCGGTCAGATCCCGCAGATGCGCGGGGATGCCCACGGCCTCGGGCCTGAACGGCAAGTCGGAAATATTGCGAGAACGTTTACCCATGGCCATCCCCTACATGCTTTCCACTCGGACTCCAAGCTAGAGAAACATCGATCCGCATATCCTCGCCGGAAATTTCCGGATATACAGAAGATCGCTCATGGAATGCTGGAGCCTTCCGAGGAATCATCTTCAACGCCCGTTGATTTTCAGAATGGTTCCATTTACGGAGGCGGGGCGAGAATTTCACAGGGAGGATATCATGGCTAAATTTTTGTTTGTTTTGAGCAAGGACGACAACGAAGCCGCCACCCGCTGCTTCCAGTTCGCCCGCATCGCCCACACCAAGGGGCACCACGTCAACATTTTCTTCATCGACGGCGGCGTGGCCTGGGCCGACAAAACCCGCGACCTGACCCGGAAAACCATCACCGGCGACTGCCCGGCGGACTATCTGCCCTATTTGGTGGAGGCGGAAGTGGAAGTTGGCGTATGCACGCCCTGCGCCAAGAACCGAAATCTGGACGAAGCGAACTTCTTTTCGAACATGCAACTCGACGGCGGCCCGCACCTGATCGACATGGCCTCCGAGGCGAAAGTCTTCAACTTCTGAGCACGAGGGGGGCCATCAAGCTGCCCCCTGTTCCGGCCTATCTGATTTCTTGACGACATTCCTCCAGGCTTGACGCGGCATCGAATGACGCCCAGAGGATCGACATCACCGGCGATCTTATTCCATATTTCAAAACAAATCCTGGGAGCGCGGCCATCTTGGCCGCTTCCAGGCGGGCGAGACGCCCGCTCTCCCAGGATAATTCGCGCTTTGATCGAGATATGGAATTACCCTTCCCGGCAGTCGGGAGGAAACATCCGGACCGCCAGAGCGGCGCTTGGGCGCGCCGGAGGGATCATTGATGACCGCAAACCCTCGCATGAATTCCCCGACCAAAAATCCTGGTCTGCGCCGCAAGGTCGGACTGCTCCTTCTCGTCATCTCCGGCGCGGTCCTGCTGCTGGCCGCGGCCCTGGGCCGGCAGGCCCTGAACGACCTCGGCGCGGATCTGGGCCGCGAACTGGCCACCACCGAGGCCCAGCTGACCCGCGAGAAAATCCAGTCCCTGGTCGGCCGCGAGCTGGCCATCGCCCAACGCTTCGCCGGCCTGACCGCCCTCCGCGACTGGCTGCGGTCCGAAAACGATCCAGAACGGCGCGAGCGGTTTCTGACCGAGGCCGAGAGTTTTCGCCAAGCCTTCGCCGACCAGGGCTATTTTCTTATCCACCACCATTCGCTGAACTATTACCATGCCGACCGCGTGACGGAACGGGATGCGCGCCTGCGCTACACCCTGGCCCCAAACGCCACGGACGACGGCTGGTATTTCGCGACCATGAGCCGCCCGGAACCCTATGCCCTGAACGTCAACCCCGACGCCATCCTCAAGGTCACCAACCTCTGGATCAACATCCAGGTCCGTGAGCCCGATGGCGCGATCCTCGGCCTGATCGGCACGGGCATGGAGCTGGACCGTTTCCTGGCCAGCATGCTCACGCCCCGCTCCGAGGGCGTCTTGAGCTTCATCGTCGACGCCGAGGGCCGCGTGGTCGCTCACCCGGATCGGTCCCAGATCGAATACGGGGCACTGGCCAAGCACGAAACCGCCAAGACCCTGCACGCGCGCATAACGGGAGACAAGGAACAGGAGTTGGCCGCTGAGGCCCTGCGTCTGGCGCGGACCCGCCCCGGAGCGGTGGAGACCCTGGACCTGCCCACGGTCGACGGCCGGCGGATCATGGCCTTCGCGCACCTGCCCCAGCTTGGATGGACCGTGGTCAGCAGCGTGACGCCGTCCATGGCCACGGCCCGGTCCTTGGGGTTCGTCCGCCTGATCATGATCGGCGGCGGCTTGGCGCTGCTGGTCCTCGTCGGCGCGGTGACCATCGGTTTCGACCGCATCGTGCTCCATCCCCTGCACGACCTGACCGCATCCGCGCGCCAGATCGCCTCCGGCCGCTACGACATCCGCCTGCGCTCCTCGCGTGACGACGAGATCGGTCAGCTCTCCCGCGCTTTTGACTCCATGGCCGCCCAGGTCCAGGCCCACACCGAGGACCTGGAACAACGCGTAGCCGCGCGCACGGCCGAGTTGGAGGCCGCCCACGCCGAATTGGCCACGACCCACCGCCAGCTGACCGAGAGCATCCGCTACGCCAGCCTCATCCAGCGGGTCATCCTGCCCGACCGGCAGTTGCGGGAGAGCCGGCGCGATCGGTATTTCGTGATCTGGCGGCCACGCGACGTGGTCGGCGGGGATTTCTACCTCTATCGCGAACGGGCCGACGGCTGCTTATTTGGCGTCATCGACTGCGCGGGCCACGGAGTGCCCGGCGCATTCATGACCATGATCGCCCACGCGGCCATGGAGCGCGCCGTCGTGGAGGCGGACTGGCGGGACCCGGCCGCCTTGCTGGCCCGGATCGACGCCGCCGCGCGCCGGATGCTTCCGGACACGGACCGTCTGGAGCGCCTGGCCACATCCATGGACGTCGGCCTGTGCTTCGTGGACAAGACGGCTGGCGCGGTCCGCTTCGCGGGCGCGCACATCGACCTGTTCGTGGCCGAGGACGGTGTAATTCGGCATTTCCAGGGCGAACGCGGCGGCGTCAACGACCGCAAGCAGCGCGGCTTCACGACCCGGAGCATCGCGCCGCGTCCGGGAGCGACATTCTATCTTGTCAGCGATGGAATTTTGGATCAGTCCGGAGGCGACAAGGGCCTGCCCCTTGGACGGCGCGGGTTCACCGCGTGGCTGGAAGAACACGCGGAAAAACCCTTGGACGAACAGCGCCGCGCCCTGGCCGAGGCCCTGACCGCTCACCAAGGCTCCCACCCGCAACGCGACGACATCACCCTGCTCGCGTTCCGCCTCGACGAAACACCGAACACCGCGCCAGACCAGCAAACCCAGGAGACCTCATGACCTTGCCCGACCTCTACGATCTGCGGGAAATCTTTGATCAACAGCAGATCATGGTCTGCTTCAACGGCCCCATCAACGCCGCCCTGATCGAGGAAATAGGCCGCGCCCTGCGGGATTATCTGAGCCACCAGCAGGAAGCGCCCTCCGCCGTGGCCGACATCTTCGCCGTGTACATCGAGATGACCCAGAATATCCGGCGCTACGCGGACCTCCATCCCGAACTCGACGGGGCGGCCAACGCCTCCATTGTCGTTTCGCGGGAAGATGGGCATTACGTGATCAGCGCGGGCAACATCGTCGAACCAGCCGACGGCCAGGCGCTCGTCACCCGACTGACGGAGCTGGCCGGCATGGACCAGGCGGCCCTCAAGGCGGCGTTCAAGACCCAACTCCGGCAGCCCCGGGAAAATCTGGACGGCAGCGCGGGCCTCGGCCTCATCGACGTCGCCCGCAAGGCGTCGCGGCCCCTCGCGGCCACGGTGCGCGCCCTGGACGCGCGGCGCGGCTTCTTCAGCCTGCGCGTCGTTCTCTAGCAACAGCCATCCTCCGAGGCATCATGATCCACGATTTCGAACTGACCCAAACGCCAAGCACGCCCTCGGTCCGCATGGACCAGGAACGCGGATACGTTTTCATGGCCGGAGACTCCTATCCGGAAAACCCCTTTGAATTCTTCCAGCCAATCATGGACTGGATCGAGGCCTATCTGCGCCGGGACGACCGCCCGTTGCACCTGGACCTGGCCTTGATTTATCTGAACACCAGCAGCATCCGGGCCATGATGGACATCTTCGATCGCCTGGAAGAAGCCCATCGGGCCGGCCGGATCATTCGCGTGGACTGGAGCTTTGATCCGGAAAACGAGCGGGTCGGCGAACTGGCCGAGGAGTTCAAGGAAGACTGCACCTTTCCCTTCACCATCGCCCCCAGGTCGTGACCATGCAGCGCAGCGCCGACAATCTGGAGGAACGGATCGAGGCCATCCTGGGCGCCCAAACGCCCCCGGATGGATGGAAGACGGACGTGGACGAGCTTTTTCGGCGCTACCGCGACCAACACTCTCTGCTGGACCGGCTGACGCACATCGCGGACCGATTCCAGGCCGCCGAACGGGAACGCAGCCAGAGCTATCTGGCCCGCTATGAGCGCAAGGTGCGCCAACTGGAAAAAATCGTGCGCATCAGCGACCAATACCAAACCATGCTGCACCAGCTCAAGGGACGGCTGGAACACGCATCCAACTACGACGCCCTGACCAACCTCCCCAACCGCCGCTTCATGACCAACCGCCTGGAAGAGGCGGCGGCCCAGGCCGCGCGCTCGCCCGACGCCAACTTCGTGGTCATGATCGCAGACATCGACCACTTCAAGGAGGTCAACGACAGACTCGGACACGCCGCCGGCGACCGGGTCCTGCAGGCCGTGGCCAAGGCCCTGGAACTGTCCCTGCGCGAATACGACATCTGCGCCCGCTGGGGCGGCGAAGAATTCCTACTCCTGTTTCCGGCCTGCGCGGACAACGACGCCCCCCTGGTGGCCGAACGCCTGCGCCGGGCCGTGTCCGAACTGCCGCGCATCGACGACGCCATGCCCGCGCCCACGATCAGCATCGGCCACACCGCCCACCGCGCCGGCGAAAGCATCGACACCACCCTGCTCCGGGCCGACCAAGCTCTGTACAAGGCCAAGGCCGCCGGCCGGAATCGCGTCGTGGGCGAATGACGGCCCGCCTCCTTGACACCGCCCCCCGCCTTCCCCTAGCCAGAAGCCAGTTCGTGCAGGGGTGGCGAGGAGCCTGAGATGATACCCGTTGAACCTGATCTGGATCATGCCAGCGAAGGGAATTGCAAGACCACGGCCGGATTGACCGGCTGACCCGCCCGCTCCCCGCCTCTGCCGCGCCCCATTTACCGCAGCACGAGGTGTCCCATGTCCGATCTGGCCCGCAAAGCCGCCGAAAATCTCCGCGCGATCCGGGAAACCAAGCCCCTGATCCACAACATCACCAATTTCGTGGTCATGAACTATACCGCCAACGCCCTCCTCGCCTGCGGCGCGTCTCCGGTCATGGCCCATGCCGAGAACGAGGTCGAGGACATGGTCGCCTTCGCCAGCGCCTTGGTCCTCAATATCGGCACCCTGACCGACAGTTGGATCGCGTCCATGCTCAAGGCCGGCCGCAAGGCCAGCAGCCTCGGCACGCCCATCGTCCTCGATCCGGTCGGGTCCGGAGCCACGCCATTGCGCACCCAGGCGGCCAAGGCCATCCTGGCCCAGACCAAGGTTGGCGTGGTGCGCGGCAACGCCTCGGAAATTCTGTCCCTGGCCGGTCGGGATTCCCGGACCAAGGGCGTGGACAGCTCGCACTCGGTGGAAGACGCGGCCCAGACCGCCGGGCAACTGGCCCGCGAGTTGGGCGTGACCCTGGCCATCACCGGCCCCACGGACCTGGTCACCGACGGCCGGCAAGCCCTGCTCATCGAGGGCGGACACTCCCTCATGCCCTACGTCACGGGCACGGGCTGCACGGCCTCGGCCCTGGTCGGAGCCTTCCACGCCGTGGACCCGGACCCGGTCTCCGCCGCAGCCACGGCCCTGGCTGTTTTCGGTCTGGCCGGAAAAATGGCCGGGCGGAAAGCCGACGGTCCCGGCTCCTTCCAAATCCAGCTCCTGGACGCCCTCTACACCCTCACTCCCGAGGACGTGACCGTGGGCTGCCGCATCCGCAAGGCCCTCCATGCCTGATTTTTCCTTGTATCTGGTCACGGACCGCAGCCTGGCCCACGGCCGATCGACCGTGGACATCGTCCGGGCCGCCGTGGCCGGAGGCGCGACCTGCGTCCAGCTGCGCGAAAAACAGGCCTCCACCCGGGACTTCCTGAACGAGGCCAAGGCCGTGCGCGCGCTGCTGAAGGACTCGGGCGTGCCGCTCATCATCAATGACCGCGTCGACGTGGCCCTGGCCGTGGAGGCCGAGGGCGTGCACTTGGGTCAGACCGACATGCCCATCGCGGACGCCCGGCGCATCGTCGGGAGGTCCATGCTGATCGGCATTTCGGCCGAATGCGTGGACGACGCCCTGCGCGCCGAAGCCGAAGGGGCGGACTACGTCGGCGTCAGCCCGGTTTTCGCCACGCCGACCAAAACCGACACGGCCCCGGCTCTGGGCCTGTCCGGCGTGGCCGCCATTCGGGCCAGGGTCTCGCTGCCGCTGGTCGGCATCGGCGGCATCGGCCCGGCCAACGCGGCCGAGGTCATCCGGGCCGGCTGCGACGGCATCGCCGTGGTCTCGGCCATTGTCGCCGCGCCCAGCCCCCGGGACGCGGCCGCCGATCTCAAACACCTCATCTCTCATCTCGTGGAGCGATCATGAATCACCGCGTCTATCACCGCGTTCTGACCATCGCCGGTTCCGACTCCGGCGGCGGAGCCGGCATCCAGGCCGACCTCAAGACCATCGCGGCCAACGGCTGCTACGGGGCCAGCGTCATCACAGCCCTGACCGCCCAGAACACCCTGGGCGTGACCGCCATCCATGCCGTGCCCGTGGACTTCGTGACCGCCCAGATGGACGCGGTCCTGTCCGACATCGGCGCCGACGCGGTCAAGATCGGCATGCTCTTTTCCCCGGAACTGATCCGCGCCGTGGCCCATGGCCTGATCAAACACGGCGTCCGGACCATCGTCCTGGACCCGGTCATGGTCGCCCAGAGCGGGGACAAACTCCTCCAGGACGAGGCCATCGACGCCCTGAAGACGGAACTCATTCCCCTGGCCACGCTGATCACCCCGAATCTGCCCGAGGCCTCGGTCCTCCTCGGCCGCGAAATCGACACCGCCGAGGCGGCCGGCGACGCAGCCGTGGCCTTGACGGCCCTGGGCTGCGCCAACGTGCTGGTCAAGGGCGGGCATCTGGAATCCGGCGACAGCGACGACTGTCTGTATCTGGGCGTCGAGGGACGTCTGGTCCGGCTACGCGGCGAGCGCTTCCCGACCCGCAACAACCACGGCACGGGCTGCACCCTGTCCTCGGCCATCGCTTCGGGCCTGGCCAAGGGAGAGGACGTGGAAACGGCGGTGCGCCACGCCAAGGACTACATCAGCGCGGCCATCCGGGCCGGGGCCGCGTACGTCATCGGCGCGGGACACGGGCCAGTGCACCATTTCCATCGCTTCTTCGCATGAGCGCGCCGGGCATCGAACTGGAGCGGATCAGCCTGGCCCATGGCGGGCAGGCCCTGTTCACGGATTTGAGTCTGACGATCCCGGCAGGCCGGACCACCTGCCTGCTGGGCCCGAGCGGGTGCGGCAAATCCACCCTGCTCAGACTTCTGGCCGGAGCGCCGGAACTGACCTTTTCGGGAACCGTGCGTTTTTATCCGGCCCCGGACAAAGCGGCGGCCTGGATGAGTCAGAACGACCTGCTCCTGCCCTGGCTGAACCTGCTCGACAACGTCTGTCTGGGGGCTAGGCTGCGTGGGGAGCTGAACGAGTCCACCAAGGAAAAAGCCCGGAACCTGATTCGGCAAGCCGGACTGGCCGGACACGAAGCAAGCCGCCCGGCGGCCCTGTCCGGCGGCATGCGCCAGCGCGCGGCCCTGCTGCGCACGCTCATGGAAGAGCGGCCGGTCATTCTGATGGACGAACCGTTTTCCGCCCTCGACGCCCTGAACCGCATGCGGCTGCAAAACCTCGCCGCGCGCCTGACCACGGGCGCAACCGTGGTGCTGGTCACGCACGATCCGCTGGAGGCCCTGCGCCTCGGGCACCGCGTCGTGGTCCTGAACGGTTCTCCGGCCAGCGTTATCGCCGTCATGGAGCCGCACGGGCTCCCGCCGCGCGAACCGGGCGGCGCGGAACTGGCCGCGGATCACGCCACGCTCTTGGGCCTGCTCATGAACGGCGAAGCGGCATGAACCTGGCGCGGTCGCTCATCCTCGCGGCGGGACTCATCCTTGCGTGGCAGGTCGTGGTCAGCCTGTCCGAGGTTCCGCCCTTCATTCTGCCCGGACCCTGGCCCGTGGTCCAGGCCCTTGTCCAGCGCTGGCCGATGCTGCTGGAGCAGGCCGGAACGACCCTGGCCGAAATCCTGCTCGGACTTTTCATCGGCGCGGCTCTTGGCGCCCTGGCCGCGCTGGTCATGATCCTCTCGCCCCTGCTCAAACGCTGGATGCTGCCGGTGCTGGTTGTCAGCCAGGCCATCCCGGTCTTTGCCCTGGCCCCGCTGCTGGTGCTCTGGCTCGGCTACGGCATGGCCTCCAAGGTGGCCATGGCCGTGCTGGTCATTTTTTTTCCGGTCACGGCCTCGCTCTACGGCGGCATGCAGGGCGTCAATCCGGAACTGCTCGAACTGGCCCGCATCATGGGCGCGACGCCGCCGCGCGTCCTCGCCACCATCGTCGTGCCATCGAGCCTGCCCGCCCTTGCCTCGGGCCTGCGCGTGGCCACGGCCGTGGCTCCCATCGGCGCGATCATCGGCGAATGGGTCGGAGCCAGCAGCGGACTTGGCTACACCATGCTGCACGCCAATGCCCGCTCGCAAACCGCGCTCATGTTCGCGGCCCTGGCCGTTCTTTCAGCCATGTCGCTCGCCCTGTATTTTCTCATGGATCGTCTGCTGAACAGGCTTGTTTTCTGGCAACCCCAACAAGGACTTCTGAAATGAAAAAACTGCTGCTCATGGTGGCCCTGCTGCTCGTGGCGACCTCCGCCCAGGCCGAAAAGATGACCGTGCTTCTGGACTGGTTCGTCAACCCCGACCATGCGCCGCTCTACGTGGCCCTGGAAAAGGGCTTCTTCACGGAGCGCGGCCTGGAGGTGGAATTCATCGCCCCGGCCGATCCCAATGACCCGCCCAAGCTGGTGGCCGCCGGAAAAGCCGACATCGCCGTGTCCTACCAGCATCAGCACCAGATGCAGGTCGCCGAGGGCCTGCCCCTGACCCGCATCGCCACCCTCATCGCCACCCCGCTCAACAGTCTGGTCGTGCTCGATAACGGCGCGATCAAGACCATCGCCGATTTGAAGGGCAAGACCATCGGCTATTCCGTGGGTGGATTCGAAACGGCCCTGCTCAAGGTGATGCTCGAAAAAGCCGGGTTGACCCTGGACGACGTGAAACTCGTCAACGTGAACTTCTCCCTGTCTCCGGCCTTGTTCGCCGGGCAGTGCGACGCGGTCATCGGTGCGTTCCGCAATTTCGAACTCAACCAAATGGCCATCGAGGGCAGGCCGGGCAAAGCCTTTTTTGTCGAAGAGCACGGCGTTCCGGCCTACGACGAGCTGATTCTGGTGGCCAAGTCCGACCGGCTGAAGGACGCGAAGCTGCGCGCGTTCGTCGATGCGCTGGAAGAGGGAACCCAGTACCTGATCAACCACCCCGACGAAAGCTGGAAGCTTTTTGTCAGTAACGATCGAAAAGATCTGGACGACGAACTGAACCGCCGGGCCTGGAAGGACACCCTGCCCCGCTTCGCCCTGCGCTCCGGCGCCCTGGACACGAAACGCTACGCCCGCTTCGCGGAATTCCTGCGGCGCGAAAAAATCGTGACCACGGTTCCGCCCCTGGAGACCTGGGCCGTGGAACTGCCCTGATTCACCCCGCGCGCCCAGCATTCCGGCTGGAACACGCTCCGGCCGAAATGCTGGGCGCGCAGAGCCACGAGAGGCAATCCCCGCCCTTTTCGCCCGCCCCGGGCCGTCCGTTTCGTCTTGAATTTCCATCGCCGTCGATTTAGGGCTGGCTCCTTCGCAACCCCCCGCCGCCACCGTGCGCAAGGAGCCCCATGATCACAGTACGCCTTGAACCAGACAACCGGGAACTGAGCCTCGACAAAGCGGCCACGGTCCGGCAACTCCTCGCCAAAATCGATCGCAAGCCGGGACGGGCCCTGGTCATCCGCGACGACCAGCTCCTGACCCCGGACCTGAACCTGCGCGACGGCGACTTCATCACCGTGCGCGACGTGG
>CAYLNA010000013.1:0-14028 GCA_964384665.1 uncultured Desulfovibrionaceae bacterium
GAGGTGGCCAAGGCCTTTGTCGTCCTGCATCCGGACTTCGCGGCCCTGGACGACCGCAACGAGATCATCCGCATGCTCAAAACCCATCTGCGCAAGGAAGTCGGCCCCGTGGCCGTGATCCGGTCCGTGGAGTTCGTGGACGCCCTGCCCCGGACCCGTAGCGGCAAGATCGCCCGCCGGGTCTTGAAGGCCAGGGAAGCCGGGGTCGAAGTCGATCTGAGCGCCATGGCCGAAGATTGAGAAAACATGGAGAAATACATGCTGCACAATGGGTCTGAGAAGGCTTTTTTGACCAGTTTTCAGAAGGAAGTCTGGATCTCCCTGCACTATTCCGGGCAGGAAAATGTCGCCTGCATCTTGGGTAAATTCCGCATCTTGCGGCGGCTTGACCAGGACGTCCTGCACGAGGCCATCCGTATTGCCCTGATGCATCATGTGCTGATGACCGGGGAGATGCATCTGGATGGAAAAGAGCCGTTCTTTGCCCTGCACCACTACGACGACGTGGCCATCGAGTATGTCGATCTGCCTGGCGAAAGCGTTGACCCGCGTGAAATCGAACGCCTGCACGACGAATTTTTCGAACGTCCTCTAGAGGGCCGGCCTGTCCGCTTCCTCCTCATCCGATCTGGCGAGGAGAGCTTCTTTGCCCTGAAATGCACGCATATCGCCCTGGACGGATTTGGAACCTTCTGCTTCGTCGGCTTCATTGCCGACATTTACACCAAGCTGGCGCGCGGCGAGGATTTTCCCATCGATGACCATCCCGTCTGGCGGGACGTATACGAAGAGGACAGGGCGCATTTCGCCTCGGCCAAATTCACGCGGGATCTAGAGTTCTGGAAACGTCACCTGGAACGTCTGCCGGAAAAACGCATTTTCCGGGCGAGGCCGGGACATGCCGATGTTCTCGGAAATTCCCGCCACCGGAAGTTCTATCTCGGGGAGGAGGTCAGTCGGATCATCGACCGGGTCATCCACAAGCACGGCATCAGCCCCAACGTCTATTTCACGGCCCTGCACGCCCTCATCGTCTCCTTCATGTGCGACGAAAAACAGATTGTCATCCTCAACCCCATCGCCTTCGGCGAACGCAAGGTGCTGTACAAGCGGCAGGGCTATCAGGTGGCCATGCCGCCGGTGTTCGTCGATCTGAGCGCGCATCGCACCATCGGCGAACTCTTCGAGGACATCTCCGGGCAGGGTCGGACCTTCTACCGCCACATCCGCATTCCACATCAGGTTGCCGTGCGCGAGCTGCCTCACAAGAACCTCTCGTGGCTCGGCGACCTGTTCGTGAATTTTATCCCCGGCCTGCCGACCGGGTCGCCGGAGTTTCCCATCAAGACCGCGGAACAGGTGCACAGCCGGTACGAGGATCTTGTGCTGGGCATGATGATTCTGCGCGAGCCGGAAACGGACACCTTTTCCCTGACCATGCGCAGCAGCCGCAATCACCTGAGCGAACAGGATGTCGAGCGCTATATCCGGCGGGTGGGGCATCTTTCCCGCCAGCTGGACGCCGGTGCGGACCTGACGACCCTGTCCATGCTGCTCGACGAGGAAGAGCGCGAGCTGCGTGACTGGCAGCATGGGGAAGTCAGGGCATATCCCGTGGCGACGATTCCGGATCTCTTCGACGCCGTTTCCGAGAAGCACAGGGACCTGCCTGCGGTGCGGGACGAGGCGGGCGGGGAACTGTCCTACGCGGTGATGCGGGAACGCTCCCTCAAATGCGCGGCGTGGCTTCTGGACTCGGGCGTCCGCCAGGGTGACCGCGTCGCCGTCCTCGCCCGGCGGGGACTGCGCCTGCCGGAGATCATCCTGGGTATCATGCGCATCGGGGCGGTGTATCTGCCGCTGGACCCGGCCTCGCCTCCGGAGCGCGCCAGACTCATCCGGGACGATGCCGCGCCTGTCCTGGTTCTGGACGCCGACCGATCGGAATACGAACGATTTCCTCCAGGAGAGGGTTTCGAGAACGCGGACCCTGCGGAAGGGGCCTACCTGATCTATACCTCCGGCTCGACGGGCAGGCCCAAAGGCGTTCTTGTTCCCCATCGTGGTTTCGCGAACATGATTCAGGGCCAGATCGAAATCTTCGGCCTGCATCCCGAAGACCGCGTGCTGCAATTCGCCTCGCCGGCCTTTGACGCCTCGCTGTCCGAAATTTTCATGGCCCTGCTGTCGGGCGCATGCCTCTACCCCACCGACGACGCGCTGCGCAACGAACCCTGGAATCTCCAGCAGTACATGGCGGACAATGCCGTGTCCGTGGCGACCCTGCCGCCATCCTATCTGCACCTGCTGGACCGCGACGGCTTCATTCCCCGCGTGCTCATCACGGCAGGCGAGGCTCCGATAGCCAGGGACGCCCTGCTCCTTGCCGAACGCTCTCACTATTTCAATGCCTATGGGCCGACCGAAACAAGCGTCTGCGCCGCCATCAAGCGGGTCCTGCCTGACGCGTCCCTGCCGCTGGGCTGCGGGCGACCCATCCCCAACGTGCGGACCTACATCCTTGACGCCGACCGGAGAGTGCTGCCGGCCGGCATGGTCGGCGAGCTGCATGTCGGCGGGGCAGGCCTGGCCCTGGGCTACTATGGCAACGAGGAGCTGACGGCCCGGCGCTTTTTTCCGCTACCCAGCGCTGGCGGCGAGATGGTCTACGCCACCGGGGACCTTGCCTCCTGGTCCGAAGATGGGGATCTCATCCTGGTCGGTCGGACTGACGATCAGGTCAAGGTCAGGGGCAACCGCGTCGAACTCGGAGAAGTGACCGCCCTTCTCGAAACATGCGGGGCCGTCAGCCAGGCTTTTGTTCTCGGGACTCGGGATGCTGCGGATCAGACCATGCTGGCCGCTTTTCTGGTGTTGCATGCTGGCGGCAGCATCGACGCCGTCGTTCGCTGGAGCAAGGACAACCTGCCGGGATACATGATTCCGTCCTTCTGGCATGCGCTGGAGGCCATGCCGGTCACGGTCACCGGCAAGGTCGATCGCGAGACCCTGCGGGCCGTCATCGGCAGGGCGGAAAGGGCGTTGTCGGACCAGGACGACATCGATCCCGGCCTGTTGCGGATTTTCGAACAGGCCCTTGGCTACGCCTACGATCCGGACCGTGATTTCTTCGCCCAGGGCGGAGACAGCCTCAAGGCCATGACCCTGCTCCACGAAATCAGGGCTGCGTACCACGTGGATATCCCGTATCGGGAGCTGGTCCGCTGCGAATCCCTGCGCGACGTTGCGGCCTTGGTGCGGCGCATCGGAAGGGGCGCAGGGGCTTCGGCCGAGCCGGACGACATCGATCCCGGCTTGTTGCGGATTTTCGAACAGGCCCTTGGCTACGCCTACGATCCGGACCGTGATTTCTTCGCCCAGGGCGGAGACAGCCTCAAGGCCATGACCCTGCTCCACGAAATCAGGGCTGCGTACCACGTGGATATCCCGTATCGGGAGTTGGTGCGCTGCGATTCTCTGCGCGACGTTGCCGCCCTGGTGCGACGGAAACGTCCGGTGACGGAAGTGGTGCGGTGCGAGCAGGCGCCCTTGAACCAAAACCAGTTCCAGCTGTGGGCCTATCAACAGGCCAACGAAGGCTCCATCGATTACAACATGCCGCTTTTGATGCGGATTTCCGGGGAACGAGCGGCGGCGTTTGTCGAGGCTCTGGCGGCGGCGATCGGAAATCAGGAACTGCTGACCTGCACCGTGCAGGGGAAGATCGACGCTCCCTATTTCCGCCGTAACCCGGACGGCGGCATCCCGGTCCGACGCATCGCGTTCACGGATTTCGACACCGCCATGCATCATTTGCAGGAGTTGATCCACGAGCCGTTTGATTTGCGCGTCCACTGCCCGGCGCGGCTCGAGATCGCCGAGGTGGGCGACGTTTTTCTGGTCCTGCTGCTCCTGCATCACATTGCCGGCGACGCGGAGAGCATCGAGCTGCTGCTCGCCAACGCCCTGCGCGGCATGCGCGGGGAGCCAAGCGCCCCAGGCCTGCTGGCGACCCAGGCCGCGTTTTGCAGACGCGAGGAAGCCTATCTGCGTTCGGACGACTTTGCCGTGGACAAGGCTTACTGGGACAAGGTCTTCGCGCCTCCGGCGGCGGTGCTGCATGCTTCGCCCCATCGCAAGGGAGGCATGGCCGCCATCAACCTTGACCCCGCACTGGTCGCGGAACTCGAAACCTTGGCGCGACGAGCCGGGGCTTCGCTTTTGTCGTGTTTCGTGACCCTGGTCGCGGCATTCATGCGGACCAGATACGCCCGGCCGGAACTGCTGATCGGCGTCCCGGTGGGATTGCGGGAAAGCGGCGACGAATTCGGCACGGTCGGATTTTTCGTCAACACCATTGCCCTGCGCCTGCATGGGCAGGAACGGGACATCGCCAAAAACGTGGCGGACACCGCTGCCCGATTCAAGGAGGCGCTGACTCACAGCCGCTTCTGCAGCCGCAAGACGGCCGATGTGCTGGCGACCCACGCCCCGGTGCCGCACATCGCGGAAGACGCGTTGGTCGTGGACCTGCCGGCCCCGGACCTGTTGGCCAGCAAGCTGACGGCCAGCTTTGCCCTGGAGACGGGCGCGCGGAACCGGATCGTGCTTGAATACGACGCCCTGTTCATCGACGATGGGGCGGCCTTGCTCGATGAGTTCCGGAACTACGTCGGCGCGGCCTGCGGCATGGTCGAGGCTCCGAATGACCGGCAGATCATGAGTCGGGCCTGGACGGAGATGCTCGGCCGCAAGGCGGACGAGGACAGCGATTTCTTCATGGACGGCGGGGACTCCATCAAGGCCATCCAAATGACCGGGATGCTCCATCGTCGTGGAATCACGACCATCGGCGCCGCAGATTTCCTGCGCACGCCACGCTTCGCGGATCTGTGCGCCCTGCTCACGGGGTCCGGGAGCAGGGCCGAAGAGGGACGCACGTATGCGCCTGTCGAGGTCGGGGCCAGGGTACCCTTGTCGCCCCTGCAGGCCGATCTTGTCCGGAATCATCCGGAACACTGGACGCGCTTCTTCATGGCCCTGCCCCTGGAGCTGGACGCACACATCGCCAAGAACACACTGGAAGCGTGGCTACGCACCCTGCCGGAGCGGCATGAGGCCTTGCGGCTCGCCTTTTCCTCCGAAGCGGCCCTGATGCTGGCGGAACCGCAACGCATTGTCCTGACATGCTGCGCCGTTGAATCCGGCCTGCCGCCGGAAGACGTGGTGCGCATAATCGCGCGGGCCGTGCTGGCCGGACTCGATCCGGAGCGGGGCGCGACCTTCGGGGCGGGCTTGGCGGAACAGGACGGCAGACGTCTGCTCCTGCTGGCCGGGCATCATCTGGTGCTTGATGCGGTTTCGCTCGACCTGTTGCGGCAGGATCTGGCGGCCTTCTGCCAGAACACCGGACGCGTGGCCGAAACACACGGCATGGCGACCAGGGCTGTCGAAGTTCAGAGGCTTGTGGACGAGGGCGTCTTCCCCACCAGGGACGATCATACTTTTTGGGAAACGGTGTGCGGCATGCCGGGGGGGCGTCTTACAGCTCTGCTGCAGGGTGGGACGGATCGGGCAGCGGAGCGCGTTTTCCTCCAGCACCAGGTGAATGGGCCGCGTTGCGGTCAACCCCGAGCCGCGCGCAAGGAACTGCTGACGACGTTGGCCCAGGCGCTGCATGCCATGGGGCAGCAGGAACCGCTCTTTGTAACCCTCGAAAGCCACGGTCGCGACACACTGTTGCCAGGGGTGGACCTGAGCCGAAGCCTCGGCTGGTTCACGGCGGTCTGTCCGCTGCCTCTGCGGCCCGGAGCCGGACGCGCGGACGCGATCCTGGGTTTTGATCCGGACGAACACTGCACGGCCGGCAACTGTACGGCCTACGGGTACCTGTGTCAGACACATCCCGACGTATTCAGGCGTACTTCGCAGATCGGCTTCAATTATCTCGGACAGCTCCAGACCGAAGCGGACGGCGCGTTCCGGGCGTTTCCGGCATTGGCCTCGCCCGGCGCGGTTCCGGAACTGCTGCATCCGGAGTTCCAATCGGACAATCCCCTCGATCTCCTCGTCTTTGTCGATGAAGCCGACGTCCTGCATCTCGGGGCCTATTTCAGCCCCAAGGTTCTGGCCTCGGAATGGGTTACCGGGCTGCTCGACAGCTGGGCCGCCCTGCTTGCCGCCCAGGCGAAGGAGCGGCTGGACGTATCGGAAGACGCCCTGGCGCGGATCATGGATATCAGCGACTGCCGCCAGGAGGACATCGAGCGCATCACCGCTCCGGACGCCTGTCACGAGCCCATGCTGTACCAATATCTGGCCGGGGACAGGAGCGTTTACGCGCAGCAGATCGTCTTTCATTTCCAGGGACGGATCGACGATTTCCTCCTGCTTGGGGCCTGGAAGGACGTGCTGGCCCGGCATGAAAGCCTGCGCTCCCTGTTTCCCATGCCGTATGATGGAGAATTTCATCGTCTGATCTTGCGCCAGGCCCGGACCAGCGCGGCGTATCATGACCTGTCGCATCTGCCCGAGACTCGTGGGGCGGAGACAATGAACGCGCTGCTGGACGCCGCGAGACGGAGCGGTTTCGATCTGAACACCGGGCCGCTGCTCGACGTGCAACTTTTCCGTCTCGGCTCCGAGAGATTCACCTTCAGCTGGAGCTGCCATCATCTGCTCATGGACGGTTGGTGCATCGGCATCCTGCTGCGCGAACTCTTCACCCTGCACGACAGCCGGCAGCGGGGCGTTGCGGCCAATCTGCCGACTCCGGTGGATCTTGCGGCCTACACCCGCTGGCTGGCGAATTTCGACCGTGAAGCCGCCCGGCGGTACTGGGCGGAGCTGTTGAACGATGCGCCGGTAACCCCGGTCTGTGAATCCGGTTCGGCCGGGGATGACGCGGACCCGGCCACCACCGAGCTGGTCCTGGATCATGCCGCGACGCTGCGGATGCAGACGGCGGCACGGTCCAATTCCGTGACGCTTTCCGTTCTGGTTCAGGCGCTGTGGGGCATGCTGCTTGGCGCGGAAAACGGCGGTCGACGCGACGTCGTCTACGGCGTTGTCACCTCCGGTCGTCCGGCCGAGGTCGAGGGCATGGACCGGGCCGTGGGGCTCTTCATCCAGACCCTGCCTTTGCGGGCGCGCTGGGCGGAGGGGGAGCAGCTTGGCGACGTGTTGCGCCGCCTGAAGGGCCAGCACCTGGAGCAGATCCGGCACGGCTACCTGCCCCTGGCGGAAATGGGCCGCGATCTGTTCGACCATCTCATGGTCATGGAAAACTACCCAACGGAAAACATTCTCGACGCCTCGGGTCTGACCCTGCTGCGCGTCCAGGGATTTGAAAAGATTCCCTATCCGCTGGGCCTTTCGGTCATTCCCGGCGAGACGCTGCGGGTGCGCTTTCTGTATGACCCGTCCCGGATGAAGCATGAGCGGGTGCGGAGCCTGCGTGACCGTCTGCTTGCGGTCATGCAGGCCGTGCCCGAAGATGGCGTTGTTTCCTGCGCCGCGCTCGAAACGTTGGCCGTGAATGGTGTAAGCCCTGTAGCCAACGCTTTGGTTCAGCCGCGCACCGTGAGCGACAGCAGCACGCCGAACACGACTGCGGGCAGCGCCGACATGCGCTCCGGCGACGACATCGAGGGCGTCATCCGGGACATTTACGAGTCCGTGCTGCAACGTCCGGTACCATCCGTCGCCACCGATTTCTTCGAACTCGGCGGACACAGCCTGCTGGCCATGCAGGTGCTGGCCCAAATCGGCAGGCGGCTTGCGGTCCGCCTTTCCATCGAGGATGTCCTGATCCATTCCAGCGTGCAGACCCTGGCGGCCCGCGTGCGCGACGCCGCCGCGCCCGTGGAACGCATCGCCCGCGCGCCGCGTCGGGATCGCTATTCGCTCTCGGCCAGCCAGCAGCGCCTCTGGTTTTTGCAGCGGCTGCACACGGACAGCCGCGTGTACCGGAATCCCTTTGTCGCCCGACTGGGAACTTCGGTGGACCCTGATCTGCTGCAGGCGGCCCTGCGGCTGTTGGAAGAGCGGCACGACGCCCTGCGGCTGCGCGTCCTGGCCGACGAACCGGCCCAGATACTGGCTGATCCGGGTGCGTTACGGCTTGAGCGGTTCGACCGCCCCTATGCGCCCGATATGCTGGACACGCTGGGCGACATGACCTTCGGACCGGATCAGCCCCTGGTCCGCGTGGCTCTGTTCCGGGAAGCGGACGGCGGGCAGGTGCTGGTCCTGTGCCTGCATCATATCGTTGTTGACGGCTGGTCCGCCGAAATTCTGCTGCGTGAGCTGAATCAGGCCTGCGCGGCCCTGCTGCGCGGAGCCGCTCCTGACTGGCGGCCTTTGGATCTCGACTATGTCAGCTATGTCGAGTGGGAGCTGGCTCAGAATCCGACCGGGCTCGGAGCGGTCCGGGCGCGACTGATGTCCCTGCCCGAAAGCCTGAAGCTGCCGCTGGATTTTCCCCGGCCTGCCGTGCAGAGCCTCGACGGTGCCGTGCTCGCCTTCAGCCTGGGTCCGGAGCGGAGCCAGGATCTAAAGCGCTATGCCTCGGAGCTGGGCGTGACGCTTTTTCCGGTGCTGCTGGCTCTGGTCAAGACCTTCGTGTACCGCCACACCGGGCAGAACGACATGATCATCGGCTGCCCGGCGGCCAATCGCGAGCTGGAGCAGATCCAGGACATGGTCGGCCTGTTCGTCAATACCCTGGCCATCCGTACCACCCTGGTCGCGGAGCACGGCTTTGCCGAGCTGGTGCGCACGGTGCAGGAGGTTTTTCAGGAAGCGCTGGTCATCCAGAGCTATCCGTTCGAGAAAATTCTGGAGGCCCTGCGCCTGGAGCGCAATCCTTCCCGCAACCCGCTCTTCGACGTGTTCGTGGCGCTGGATGACGCGACCTGGACCGCGTACGATCAGGCTCCGCTGCGCTTGCAGCCCCTGGCCATGTCGCCTCTGGGCAGTAAGTTCGATTTGAGCTTTTATTTCCGCGAATCGACCGACGGCGCATTTGACGTGCACATCGAATACTGCACGGCCCTGTTCCGGGAAGAGACGATTTGTTTGATGCGTGATCGCCTGCTTGTCCTGGTGGACGCCGTGCTACAGGGGAGCCACGCCCCCTTGTCCCGACTGCCAATCCTGCCGGAGTCGGAGTTGGCCGTCATCGCCGCCTGCAACGAGACGGCCGAAGACCTGGACATTGACCACGATGTCGACAGTTGCTTCCGCGCCCAGGCCCGCCGTAACGGCGCGGCCGTGGCCCTGCTGGATGCGGCCGGAACGTCCTGCTCCTACGCCGAGCTGGACGACCGGGTGTCGCGCTTCGCGGCCCGCTTGCAGGCCGGCGGCCTTGGGCGGGGCGATTTCGCGGCGGTCTGCTTCGAACGCTCCGTGGACATGATGGTCGCCATCTTCGCCGTTCTTCGTGTTGGCGCGACGTATGTGCCGCTGTCGCCGTCCCTGCCGCCGTCGCGGCTTGAGTCCATGCTCGACGATTTGGGCGCGTGCGTGATCGTCTGTGAGGCGCATTTTGCCGACATCTTCGCCGGGCTGGGCCGGACCGTGCTGAGCCCGGACCTGCTGGCGCCGTCGGAGCGCGATTTCGCGCCGCCTTCCATCGCTCCGGACGCCATCGCCTACACCATCTTCACCTCCGGCTCCACGGGGCGGCCCAAGGGCGTGCCCATCGAGCACCGCGCCCTGCTGAACCGCATCCTGTGGATGCAGTCCCGTTTTCCCATCGGCGCGGGCGATGTCATCCTGCAGAAAACGACCACGTCCTTTGACGTTTCGGTCTGGGAACTGTTCTGGTGGTCCTGGGTTGGCGCGGCCCTGGCCCTGCCCGAGGCAGGCGTGGAAAAAGACCCGGCCCGCCTGATCGAGGCCATCGAGACCCACCGCGTGACCGTGCTCCATTTCGTGCCGTCCATGCTGCGGACCTTTTTGGATCACCTCGAAGCCCGACCCCACGAAGCGCGACGGCTGGCCAGCCTGCGCTACGTCTTCACCAGCGGGGAAGCGCTGACGAGCGATCTGGTCGCGCGTTTCCAGACGCTCATGCCGGGCGAACTGCACAACCTGTATGGTCCGACCGAAGCGGCCATCGACGTGACCTGGTTTCCCTGCCGGGACTTTTCCGGATCGAGCGTGCCCATCGGCCGTCCGGTCAGCAACACGCGCATCCATGTGCTCGACGCGGAGTTGCAACCCGCGCCCCTGGGCGTGAGCGGAGAACTCTACATCAGCGGCGTGCAGGTGGCTCCCGGATACCTGCGTCGGCCCGATTTGACGGCCGCGGCCTTTGGCGACGACCCCTTTCATTCCGGCAGCCGCATGTACCGCACCGGTGATCTGGGCCGCAGACTGCCGGACGGCAATATCGAATATCTCGGAAGAAACGATGATCAGGTCAAGATCCGGGGTTTTCGCATCGAACTCGGCGAGGTCGAAAGCGCCTTGAGCCGCTGCGCCGGCGTGTCGCAGGCCGTGGTCCGGGTCGGCGGCATCGGCGGACAGGCCGCGCTGGAAGCGTTTCTGCTGCCCCAGGGCGACACGGTGCTGACCCATGCGAACATTCGCCGCGAGCTGGCCGGTCTGCTGCCGGAATACATGTGGCCGGCAATCTTGTGGGTCACGGAAGAAATCCCCTTGAGCCCGTCGGGCAAGGCCGACCGTAAGCGGGTCAGTGGGCGGCGGCTGCTGCCGGAAGGGCAGGCCGCGTCCGGAGAAATTTCGCCCCTGCAGGAGGAGATTCGTGGCCTCTGGCGCGGGATTTTGCCGGAGCTGGAAATTCTCGATCTCGATCAGGGCTTTTTCGAACTCGGCGGCAACTCCCTGTTGCTCGTCAAACTGCATGGGGCGCTGGACGAGCGCTGGCCCGGCGTCTTCAGTCTGGCCGGACTGTTCGCCGAAAGCACCATCCGGCAACAAGCCGCGCGCATCGAACAGCAGCCGGAGTATCGCAAATCGGTCGCTGTCCGGCGTGCGCCGGACGCTGCTATCGCCGTGATCGGCATGGCCGTGCGCCTTGGCGATTATGAGGATCTGGACAGCTTCTGGGACGATCTGGCCCAAGGCCGGGACAAGAACACGCACCTCTCCACACGACGAAGCCGGGAGGTGCGGCAGATCTTCGAGGCCGTGGGGCTGCCCTTTGATGCGACCCGGCTGCGTGAAGCCTCCTATTTGGCGGATATCTCGTCCTTTGATCCCAGACGATTCGGCATGTCGCCCGGTGACGCGGCCATGCTCGACCCCAGGCAGCGCCTCTTTCTGGAAACGGCCCTGCTGGCCCTCGACGATGCCGGCTACGGCGGGGCGGCCCTGGAGGATGCGCCGGTCGGCGTCTTTGTCGGCGCAAGCCCCTTCCGGCTGTTTCAGGACGCCGTCTCGCGCGCCTTCCCGGAGCAGGCCGAGCAGATCTATCTGCTGAACGTGCCCTCCAATATCGTGGCGAGGCTCAGCTACCTCAAGAATTGGAGCGGGCCGGGCGAAACCGTGGACACGGCCTGTTCCTCGGTGCTCAAAGCGGTTCACGACGCCTGTCAGAGCCTGCGCGCGGGTGAATGCGGCGTGGCCGTGGTCGGCGGGGCGCACCTCATCGACCTGCCGGTCAAGGCCGACACGACCTTTACCATCGAATCCGGCTCCGGGCAGACCCGCACCTTTGACGCCCAGGCCGACGGCGTCGGCGCGGGCGAAGGCGCGGCCGTTTTCGTGCTCAAGGCTCTGGACCAGGCCGAGCGCGACGGCGACGCCATCCATGCCGTCATCGCGGGCAGCGCCGTCAATCAGGACGGCAAAACCTCGAGCATGGCCGCGCCCAACCCGAAGGGGCAGGCGGACGTCATCACCCTGGCGGCCGAGAGCGCGTCCATCGCCCTGACCGATATCGACATGTTCGAAGCCCACGGCACGGCCACCGTGCTCGGCGACCCGGTGGAGATCGAGGGCCTGACCCTGGCCTTTGCCCACGCCGGGCAGGCACGGGAGACCAAGGCCCTGATCGGCTCGGTGAAGGGCAATATCGGGCATCTCGACGCGGCGGCCGGAGCCATCGGGCTGGCCAAGGCCGTGCTGAGCCTGGAGCGCGGCGCAGTCCCGCCCCAGCCCCATTTCAAGACGCCCAACCCGCATATCGATTTCGAGGCCGCTCCGGTGCGGGTGGCCAGCGTGCTCACGCCGCTGCCGCCAGCCAACCGGCCCTGGTATTGCGGAGTCAGCTCCTTTGGCTTGAGCGGCATCAACGTCCATGTCGTGCTCCGCGAACACGTCCGCGCGACGCTGCCGAAGGATGACGGCAACTGGTACTGCGTGCCCCTGTCCGCGGGCAGCGAGGCGGAGCTTGCAACCTACTGCCGTCTGCTCCGCGAGGCCGTGGCCCGGCACGAGGACTGGCCGCTGCACGCCATCGCGGCCTCGCTCATGGCCGGGCGCGAGCATCTTGACGTGCGGGTCGCGGTCTGCGCTTCGTCCCGGCGGGAACTCATTGAAGCTCTTGATGCGATGCCGCAGCCGGTGCGGATCGGCCGGGCCCTGAAGAGCGGCGTGATCGGTGCAGGGCTGGCCACGCGGGACGAGGCTGCCCTGGCCGCCGAGGAATTTCTGCGCGGACAGCGGCTGCTCTGGCCGGACAACCGCCCATTGTACCGGGTGCATCTGCCCGCGACGCCGTTCACGCGCAGTCCGCTCTGGCCCAGATTTGCATCCCGTTTCCTGTCCGAGCCGGTACGCACGCCCGCAGGTCACGCATTCGCGCTGGATCTGGAACGCGACGATTTCTGGCCGGTGGCGGAACATCTGCTCGGCGGCGTGCCCACGCTGGTCGGCATGGCCGTAATCGGCCTCATCGGCGCGGCGGTCGGGAGCTCCGCACTGACCATCGACCAGCTCGCCTGGCTTCGGCCCGTCAGTCTGGCTCGCGGCGACCAAGCCACCCTGATGCTGGACCGCACGAACGACGCCTGGAGCGTGGAGCTGCAGCACCGGCACCGGGAGACCTGGCGGACAGCGGTACGCGCTTCCGTGCGCGCCGCGGAGACGCCGCCGCCCCCACTGGATCTCGACGCCCTGCGCGACACCATGCAGCCTCTTGAGGTTGCGGAAGACCATGCTCTGGTCCGGATCAGCAGGCGCTGGGACTGCCGCGAGGCGCTGTGGGTCTCCGCCACGGGTGAACGCCTGCTCTCGCGCCTCACCCTGCCCGAGGAATTCCGCCCGGATCTGCATTCCTTCCCGTGGCATCCGGCCCTGCTCGATCTGGCCGCGAGTCTGGCCCTGCACGAATCGACCGGTTTCGTACCGGCCCGCTGCGGCCGGATCAGGCTTTTCAGGCCGCTGCCCGCGACCGTTTTCGCCCACGTGGTCGTCACGGACAAAAACGCGTCCCTGATCACGGCCGCCTGCACGGTCACGGACCCGTCCGGTCAGGTGCTGCTCGACATGGCCGACATGGTTTTCGCGTCCCTGCAACCCGCTGCCGTGGAGGCCGAAATATACGGGCTGCGCTGGCGGCCAACCACGTTGGCCGGATCACGGCCAGATGTCGCCGGGTCGAGGCGGATCATGCTCCTTGGCCGTGAGGACTCGCCGCTGGCCGCGGCCCTGGCCGATCTGCCCGATCTGCCCGATATGTTCGGGCCGCGCCGGGCTCTGCCCGAAACGGACGCGGCGCGACGGGTCCTGGCCACGGACATCGTGAACCAGGGCGTTGGCCAGCTCATGTATCTGTCGGAGCCGGACAGCCCGCACTGGGCCTTTGCGCACCTGTTGCAGGAGATCTGCCGGGCCGGATTGCGCGGCCCCCTGCATGTCAGCGTGGTCGGCAGCGGTGTCGTGGCCGCAACCGGCGCCCTGCCCGTGAGCGCGCTCGATCACGGCCTCGTGCTGACGCTCCGGCAAGAGGAACCGCTGCTGAGCGGAGCATATATTGATCTGGAAGGCGTGAACGCCGCGACCCTGGGCACGCTGCGGACGTGTCTGGGCCGGGTCGACGGCTTTTGTCTAATCCGG
>CAYLNA010000013.1:14128-21241 GCA_964384665.1 uncultured Desulfovibrionaceae bacterium
AGCGGCGTCATCCATGCCGCCGGTGTCGCCGGAGACGGGTTTCTGCTGACCAAGAACCGGACTGTTTATGAAAGCGTGCTCGCTCCCAAGGTGACCGGAACCTGGAATCTCCATGAGGCGACGCTTGAGGACGATCTGGGCTTCTTCGTCATGGCCTCGTCGCGTACGTCGCTGACCGGCGCTCCCGGACAGACCGATTACACAGCCGCCAATGCCTATCTGAATGCCTTTGCCCTGTACCGCCGGGCGCTGGGGTTGCCGGCACTGGCCATCTGCTGGAATGCCTGGGCGCGGGTCGGCATGGCGGCGCGTCTGCAGGCTGAAAGCGGCAACTCGCCTCTGCAGCCGGAACAGGCCTTTGGCGTGCTCCGCCGGGCGCTCAGGAGCGGCGAAGCCGTCGTGGCCGTGGCCATGTCGGATGAACCCGTTGCCGCCCACAGACTGGCCGAGGTGCGGAGCGATGGCACCGAGAAGGCCAAGGAATCGGCACTGCGGGACGCCGAACAGCCAAAGGTGGCCGGGGGACCGGACGAGGCGGGAATTCTGGAAATTGTCCGCGACTGCCTCGGCTACGAAGACACGCTGACCGGCGGGGATGACTATTACGACCTTGGCGGCGACTCCATTTCCGCGACCCGCATCGTGGCGCGCATCAAGGACATGTTCGGCGTCCAGGTCAGCGTCATGGATCTTCTGGAAAGCCAGACCATCGGCGAATTCGTGGCCATTGTTCTGGAACGGTCCACGGCCAAGCAGTCCGCTTCCTCGGACATCACCCCGGCTCCACCGCGCGAGACCTATCCGGTGGGCCGCGAGCAGCTGTCCATCCTCTATGCGGAGCTGCTCGGCGGCGAGCACACCGGCTTCAACCTGCCGGCCTTTCTGAAGCTCCCGCCCGATTTTGACCGACAGCGCCTGGAACAGGCTGTGGGCGAGCTGATCCGGCGGCACGAGGTGCTGCGCACCACGTTCTGCGATTTTGATCAGGAACGCCCGGCCATGATCATCCATCCGTACTCGGGGTTTGTGTTGGAGGAGATCCGCCTGGAGGACATGGCGCACAAGGACGCACTGATCCGGCCCTTCGATCTCCGGCAGGGCGGGCTTTTTCGGGTTGCGCTGCTGAACGTGCGGGACGAGGAATTCGTTCTGTTCTTCGACATCCATCACGCTCTTGCCGACGGCAGAACCATCTCCATGCTCAACGCCGACCTGTTCAGCCTGTACCATGGCCTGCCCCTGCCGCCGGTGCGCCTGCAGCAGAAGGACCTGGCCTGGCGCCAGTTCACCCATTCCAACGCGGCCGACAAGGCCTACTGGCTGGGCCTGTTCCAGGGCAATCTCCCCAAAACCGATTTGCCTGCGGATTTCCCCCGCCCGCCGGTGCACACCAATCGGGGCGGCGTGCACGAGTTCGAGCTGCCGGCCGAATTAGTGGCCGGTATGAAGGATCTGGCCCGCCGCGAGGGCATGACCAACTACCAGATCGTGCTCTCGGCCTGGAGCCTTTTGGTGCATGCCTACACGGGCGCGGAGGATTTCGTCATCGCCATCACCGTGGACAGCCGCGGCCAGTATCTGACCACAGCGGGCATGCTGGCCTCCCTCATTCCCTTGCGGCTTGGCGTCAGCAGCGCAAAACCGCTCGGAGACATCCTCAAGGCCAATCAGAAGGTCAGCAACGAAGCCCTCCGGCACACCGCCTACATTTTAAACAACCTGCTCACGGATCTGCATCCGCCCGTCAGTCTGGACCGGACGCTGCTGTCGGAAATCATTCTGTCGTACATGAACTTCGAATTCGGCAGCCAGCCGCAGACCCTGTTCGAGACCATGCGGTTCACCAATCCGGCCAGCAAGGCGGACCTGTCCATTTTCGGCAGCGACACCGGCGAACGGATCAGCTTCGCCCTGGAGTATTATGCCGATTTGTTCCAGCCGGAACGCATCGCGCGCATGGCGGCGGATTTCACACGCATCCTGGAACTGATGGTCAGCGGCGACACGGCCCGGCCAGTGCCTTTTGTCAGTATTTCACATGCCGCATCGACGCGGGAGCACTCCCGCAGACAGCTGCCCGAAGCATTGCGCCGTGGCGTCCAGGCCTTCGCCAACGCACGCAACGCGCCAGTCTCGACCGTCATGCTGGCTGCCTTCGCGGCTCTGCTCAGTCGGGTTACGGCCCGGAACGAGACGCTTATCGATCTTGATGCAACGACGGCAGTACGCTTTCACGTCAACGCCGATACGGAGTTCAACGACCTCCTTGCCCAGGCGGTGGCGGGCCTGACTGAAGGTGGCCGCGTTGCGGAGTCCGCCAACGGCGGACATTCCGACGCGACGCACGACCGGCGCATCGCGTTCGTGTATGAGGCGAGTCTGGACAAATTAAAAACTAGCGCCGCAAGCGCCAACGGATACGCTCTGATCAGCCGCGTGTATGATAGCGCCGAGGGCATGGAGCTGTGTTTTGACCATGATCCGGCCTTCCTGACCCCAAAAGCGGCAGAGAAATGGCTGGGATTTTTCGAACGGGTTGTGCAAAATTTACTGCAAGGAAGTGCCCAGTGAAGATATTCGATCTCCAATTCGACGAAAGCCCCGAGGACGTCAGCCTGGAACAGGCGGCATCCTTCGAGGAGCTGTTTCGCGATGTCGCGCGGAGGTTTCCCGAGCGCACCGCCTTACAGGACGAGAAGATGGCGCTCAGCTTTTCGGAGCTTGACGCGCTGTCGTCCTCCATTGCCGGTTTCATTTTGGAGCGGGGGTACGGCGAAGAAGCCGCAGTCGGCGTCCTGTGCGCGCGAGGCAGCATGGTCCTGGCCGCCGGGATCGGGGCCATGCGGGCCGGGGCTGTGTATCTGCCCGTAGAGCCCGAACTGCCTAGGGCTCGACAGGAAGTCATGCTCCAGCCGGCCCGGATGCTCATTACCGACCGCAGTTGCCTGCGTGAAGCCGAATATCTGCGTTACAGAATCCCCGGCATTGAGCACATTCTCTGTCTGGATGCGCCGGAGTTCGAGCATGCCGTGGAAAAAGGAACGGAACTGAGCAGCGTCGCGTTCTGGGAGCGCGTGGCGGACAACGGCAGCGATCAGGCCTGGAAAAGCGCTTTCAACGGAAATACGCTGCCGGATGGGGTGCTTGAAGCGCTTTCGTCCGCCATGCTCGAACAAACACGGCTGGCCGGACGACAGTCCCGGAAGGTGCTCGATATCGGCTGTGGCTCTGGCGTCGTCGCCCAAGCGCTGCTGGCCGCGTCCTCGCACTATACGGCCGTGGACCTGGCCAGAAACGAGCTGGACCGGATCGAACGGCAGGACACAGACGCGCAGGTGAAAGCACACCAGATGGAGGCCATGGACATCTGCTTCCTGGCCGAGACTGGGTTCGATCTGATCGCGATGCATGGTGTGGTGGACTGTTTTCCCGGATACAACTACCTGCGCCGCGTCCTGAACCATGCGGTGGCCAAGCTGGCGGACGACGGCGTTCTGTTTGTCGGCGCGATCCGGGATCTGGAAAAGCGCGACGTCTTCAGGCGCGCGTTGCAGCAATACGCCGAGGAAACGGGCGACAATGCCGGGTTGCTTCGTTTCGATGCCGAGGCGGAACTGTTCGTGCCCGAGCGGTTTTTCATCACGTGGGCGGCAGAGAGCCCTGAGTCGGTGGATATCTCCATCTCGCGGCCCAATACGGGCCATGCAGAGCTGGACGACTATCGCTATAATGTCCTGATCAGAAAGAGTATGACCGCGTCGGCCAGGCCCGCGCGGACCCGTTTTGGGACCAGCCATCTGCCGTCCGGACCGACACGTCCCCTGCCCGCTTGCCGTCCCGAACAGGCCGCGTACATCGTCTACACCAGCGGCTCCACCGGCATCCCCAAGGGCGTTGTCGTCGAGCACCGCCATCTGCTGCATATTCTCCGGGCTCTCGGGCCGTACGCATCGGGCTGCGACCGGGCGGCCCTGGTCGCGCCGCTGACTTTTGACGCCTCGATTCAGCAGCTTGCCGTGTCCGTGGCGGTTGGCAAGACACTGCATATCCTGTCGGACAGTGAACGGAAGAGTCCGCATAATTTCTGCGCCAGCGTTCGTGAGCACTCCCTGGAGCTGTGTGACATGACGCCGGCCTTCTTCAATGTGCTGGTGGACTATCTGACGGAGCGCAACACTCCGCTGCCGATGAAAAAGATTTTGCTGGCCGGAGAGATCCTGCGCCCGGATTCCGTGCGAAAATTCTACGCCATTCCGGGAAACGAAGATGCCGTGCTCTACAACGTGTACGGCCCCACGGAATGCACCGTTGATTCGACAGCCTTTCGTATCGATTTTCATAACCACGCCGGGTTTGCCTCCTATCCCATCGGCGCGCCGTTGGCTGGAGTACGCGTCGCGATCCGGGATAAGGACGGCCAGGAGACGGCCATCGGGGAAAGCGGCGAAATCTGGATCGCGGGCGACGGCGTCTCCAGAGGCTATCTCAATGCTCCTGGATCTTCGGCCTTCGTTTCGGTCGAGGGGTGTCGCTGGTATCGGACCGGAGACTACGGCTTTGTTCGCAACGGTTTCATCTATTACCTCGGACGCGAGGACCAGCAGGTCAAGATACGCGGCAACCGCGTCGAAATCGGAGAAGTGGAAAACGCCATCGCGGGCTTTCCGGGAGTCAGACAGGTCGCGGTTGTGGCTGATGCGTTCGATGATCGGGAAGACAAGAGCCTGGCCGCCTATGTCGTCGGCGGTGTCGATATTGCGAGACTGCGGGAATACCTGGCGCAGATACTGCCGTCCTACTGCGTGCCGAGCTATTTTGTCCCGATGGTGGAGCTGCCCTTTTCCATCAACCGCAAAGTGGACAAAAAGGCGCTGCCGTCTCCGCTGGCCCCACAGCACGTCACGACCGGACGGAAACCGTCAGGCGCGGTGGAGGAAAAACTGGCGGACATCTGGCGCAGGTTGCTGGGCGTCGAAATCGCCGATGCGGATGCCGATTTTTTCAGCCTGGGAGGTCATAGCATTCTGGCCATCAGGCTTGCGGCCATGATCGAGAAGGAGCTGGGGGCGCGGGTCCCCCTGACGGAGCTTTTCGCCCATCCGACCATCGCGCTGCTGGCGAAAATTCTCACGGGGACGTCCAGGGCGGACAGCAGCCCGATCATCCGGCTTTGCCATTGCGAGGGCGGCAGGAATCTTTTCCTGTTCCATCCCATCGGCGGCAGCGTGTTTTGCTATGGTGAACTGGCGCGTTTTCTAAGCCACAAATACAGCGTGTACGCAGTGGAGGCGGCCGGGTTCAGTCCGGAGCGGACGGCCTTGAACACGGAATTGCAGCGCGTCGAGGATTTGGCCGGGTATTATCTGCGCGAGATCCTCAAGGTCGGAGTGGAAGACATCATTTTTGGCGGTTGGAGCTTTGGCGGGGTGCTCGCCTACGAAGCTGCTCACCAATACGAGCAGATGGGGCGCTCCAGCGGGCCCGTCATCGTGCTCGATACCGTGGCGAATAATCGCCGGGCGCGGCACGACGCCGGGCTGGACGAAGTCGACCTGCTCAAAGCCCGCCTTGAGGGCGCCATCTTCTTTGACGAGGCAATGGTCCGGGCCATGCCGCGAGAGGAGAGGCTCCGCTACCTTGCCGAGTGCGGCGAGAAAAGCGGCCTGCTGCCGTTCGGCTTCAGTTCGACCCAGATGGAGAACCTGATCCAGACGTACCGGGGCAACGCCATCGCGGCCGCCAGATACGAGGCTCCGGTGGATCCGAGCAAGAAAATCCTGCTCGTCCGGGCCACGGAAGTCTCCAAATATGCAAGCAGTTTCGTCGATGACGTGCTCATGGGATGGGACAAATTTTTGGAGAGGGACAACATCACCCTCAAGTGGACCGGCGGAACGCATGAAAACATGCTTTCTCCCGGATTGGCCGGCAATGTCGCTCAACACATTTTGGAGTATCTCGATCATGTCTGATGTACGAAAGGCAGTTATGCACTTATGCGTGGTTATGGCGTTGCTGTGTCCCGGTTTTTCTCATGCCGGAAGTGACGCGGACAGAATTCACGATGTCGTGACGCGCCTGGGTTCAGAGCTGATGACAGATCCCAACCTGCCGGGACTGTCCGTGGCCGTGCTGAAAAAGGGGGAGGACACGCCCGTCTGTGTCACCTTCGGCGCGGCATGCGTGGAAAATCATGCGCCGATGACACCAGCCTCGAGGATCAAGATAGGATCCGTCACGAAAGTCTTCACCGCAGCGCTCATCCATAAACTCATCGAAGATGGGCGGCTGGAATACGAAACGACCATCGACCGGTTTTTTCCGCAATTTCCCAATGGAAAAAGCATCACGGTCCGCAACCTGGTGAACCACACGTCGGGCATCGTCGACATGCTGAGCCTGCCGGCGGTTCAGACAAATCTGACCAAGGCATGGAGCGCCGAGGAACTCATCAATATGGCCGGCGCGGCCCCGGCCCTGTTCGCGCCGGGCGCGAAGCAGAAGTATTCGAACACCGGGTATCTCATGTTGGCCGTGATCAGCGAGATCGTTTCCGGCAAAACGTATGAGGACGAAATCCGGGACATGTTTTATGAAGGTCTCGGCATGAAATCCTTGTCCGTGGGACGGGATCAGGCCATCGTGCCGAACCTGTCGTGCGGTTACAGCGCGTCGGCCGATGCGGTATTGACGCTGCCCCTGATGGCGGGACTGGCCATGGCCAAGGGGACGGGCAATCTGGTGGCTGCTCCCGGCGATGTGGTGCGTCTCGTCAATCTTGGCCGGGTCCTCAAAACCAACATTCTTGATTCGACCGAACTCTCGCCGTTGCGGCTTGCCGATGGCGAATGCGCCACGTTCAGAAGCAAAGAAGAAGGATGTCGATACAGTGGCAGCTTCCTTGATGGTTGCACCCTGTTCATGTTTGACGAACCCAAAATTATGCTTGCCGGCAAGCTTGGATCTTTTCCAGGATTTGGAACCGCTTTTTTTTACGACAGGCAGTCTACATTCGCAGTCGTTATCAGCGTCAACAATGAACGATCAATGCCAAAGGCGATATCTCTTGGGGCAAAAATTTTGCATGAATTGCGAAATTGAGCATCTGATGCT
>CAYLNA010000014.1:0-21235 GCA_964384665.1 uncultured Desulfovibrionaceae bacterium
GAGCGATTCAAGGGCTGGCAGAAGAAATGCAAGGGGGTTGGGCATGACCACTAGATTACGGGTGAGAGATTTGGCCACGGATCTCGGGATCTCCAGCAAGGATTTATTGAGCATACTGCGAGAACTCGGGGTTGACGCCAAATCTCCGATGAGCGGCTTGACCGACGACGATGCCGAGCGGGCCAAAAAACAGCATCGGGAAAAATCGGAGGCGCCGCAGCCCATCGAAACCCGCGCCAAGACCGGGGTCATCGTGCGCAAGCGCCGCAAGGAAGACTCAGCTCCCGCGTCCGCCACGGACACGCCTCCGGTCGAGTCCGCCGCCGAGACCCCGCCCAGCGAGGACGCCGCGCCCACCGACCGTCCCAAGCGCCCCCGGGAACGCAAGGCCCCCAGCGCGGTCATCATCACCCCGGCCCGCATTATTTCCGAGCCGGAACCGGTCGCCGAGGAGATCGTTCCGGTCGCGGTTCAAGAGCCCGAGGCCCAGCCCGAAGCAGCGCCCGAGCCGCCCGTGGAAACGCCCGTCGTGGCGGCGCGGGACGAATCCGCTCCGAGCGAGACCGAGCCGGTCAAGGCGGACGCGGAAGAAGGGGAATCCTCGGACGAGCCCAAGCAGGATCGCAAGAAGGGCAAGAAAACCAAGCCCGCTCCAGCCCCTGTCCAGGTCAAGGTCATTTCCCGGCCCAAGATCGTTGAATTTCCCGACACCCGCGCCGCGGATGGAACCCCGATCCGCCCCATGGGCCCGGCCGCGCGGCCGATGGGCCCGGCGGCTCGGCCCATGGGTCCCGCCGGACAGCGCCCGAGCGGTCCTAGTGGCCAGCCCGGCCGACCGGCCGGCGGATTCCAGCGGCCGGGCGACACCGGACGTCCAGCGCCGGGAGCCGCGCCCGCTCCGGCCGGAGACGCGCGCGGCAAGAAGAAAAAGGGCCGCCGCGTGGTCGAGACCGGCGACCTGTACCGCAAGGAAGAATTCTCCCTGGGCAAAGGTCGCAAGGCCCAGCGCGCCGAAGCCCGCCGCGCCGACAAGGGCGGCGTGCGCGAGCAGCAGATCACCCAGCCGCTGAAGGCGTCCAAGCGCAAAATCCGCGTCGAGGACACCATCCGCCTGACGGATCTGGCTCACCAGATGGGCGTCAAGGCCCAGGATCTGATCAAGAAGCTTTTCGCCATGGGCGTCATGGCCACCATCAACCAGTCCCTGGACTTCGACACGGCGCTGCTGTTGGCCGCCGAGTTCCAGTACGAAGTGGAGAAGGTCGGCTTTTCCGAGGACGAATTCCTGCTTCCCAAGGAAGCGGACAAGGCCGAGGACCTCAAGCCCCGTCCGCCCGTGGTCACGATCATGGGCCATGTCGACCACGGCAAGACCTCGCTTTTGGACGCCATCCGCTCGACGAGTGTCGCTTCGGGCGAGGCGGGCGGCATCACCCAGCATATCGGCGCCTACCATGTCGCCACCAGCCGGGGCGAAGTCGTCTTCCTGGACACTCCAGGTCACGAAGCCTTCACCACCATGCGCGCTCGTGGGGCCAAGGTCACGGACATCGTCGTCCTGGTCGTGGCCGCCGATGACGGCGTCATGGAACAGACCAAGGAAGCCGTCAGCCACGCCAAGGCCGCCGGCGTGCCCATTGTCGTGGCCGTGAACAAGATGGACAAGGAAGGCGCCGATCCGGACCGGGTCAAGCGCGAACTGTCCGATCTCGGACTCATGCCCGAGGACTGGGGCGGAGAGACCATCTTCGCCCATGTTTCGGCCAAGAAACGCGTGGGCCTGGACGAACTGCTCGAACTCATCCTGCTCCAGGCCGAGGTGCTCGATCTCAAGGCCAATCCGGACAAGCCCGGACGCGGCCACGTGGTCGAGGCCAAACTGGACAAGGGTCGCGGCCCCGTGGGCACGGTCCTCATCCAGGAAGGTCAGATCAGCCAGGGCGACGCCTTTGTCTGCGGCCTGATCAGCGGCAAGGTCCGGGCCATGTTCGATGACCAGGGCCGCCAGATCAAGACCGCCGGCCCGGCCATCCCGTGCGAGATCCAGGGCTTCGAGAATATTCCCGAGGCCGGTGATGAATTCGTCATCGTCAAGGACGAGAAGGTCGCCCGCAAGATCGCCGAGGACCGCCGCGTCAAGCACCGCGACCGCGAGCTGGCCAAGGAATCCAAGGTCACGTTGGAAAGTTTCCTGGCTTCCAAGGCCGGCGAGGAAGCCCAGACCCTGAACCTGCTCTTGAAGGCCGACGTGCAGGGCTCCCTTGAAGCCATCTCCGAGGCCCTGCGCAAGCTGTCCACGGACGAAGTCAAGATCGCCCTGCTCCATGGCGGCGCCGGAGCCATCACCGAATCCGACATTCTGCTGGCCTCGGCCTCCAACGCCATCATCATCGGTTTCA
Source organism: uncultured Desulfovibrionaceae bacterium (assembly GCA_964384665.1). GTDB lineage: Bacteria > Desulfobacterota > Desulfovibrionia > Desulfovibrionales > Desulfomicrobiaceae > Desulfomicrobium. The sequence continues at coordinate 2,400 of CAYLNA010000014.1, forward strand.
ACATCCGGCCCACGGCCAAGATCAAGGAAGTGGCCGAGCAGGAAAAGGTCGACATCCGCTTCTACGACATCATCTACAAGCTCGTGGATGACATCAAGGCGGCCATGTCCGGCATGCTCAGCCCCGACATCCGCGAGGTCTACCTCGGCCAGGCCGATGTGCAGCAGACCTTCAGCGTGCCCAAGGTCGGGACCATCGCCGGCTGCATGGTCAGCGACGGCAAACTCAAGCGCAATGCCGGCATCCGCTTGCTGCGCGACGGCGTGGTCATCTACACCGGCAAGCTCACCTCCTTGAAGCGATTCAAGGATGACGCCAAGGAAGTGACCAAGGGCTATGAGTGCGGCGCGGCCTTGGAAAACTTCAACGACATCAAGGTCGGCGACATCATCGAAGCCTTCGAGGAAGTCGAAGAGGCGCGGACCATCTAGCCCGGAGCGCGCATGATCGTGGGCACCCTGCGTCTGGAATTCAGGCTGCATGGCGTTTTTTCCTTGAAGGAAAAGCGAAAAAGCGCCAACAGCCTGAAACAGAAGCTGCGCAACTCGTTCAATGTCGCGGTGGCCGAAACCGAGGCCCAGGACTCGCATCAGACCCTGGTCCTCGGCGTGGTCACGGTGGCCAACGAAACAAGCCACGTGCACAGCCTGCTCTCCAAGGTCCTGGCCTGGGTGGAAGCGTCCGCCGAGGATGAACTGGTCCATGCCGACATGGATGTATTCGGAGCCTGATTTTTTATGCAACGTAGCACGACACGCCGTTCGGCCCAGATGGCCGACCAGATCATGCAGGTACTGAGCATGATCCTTATCCAGGAGACCGAGGACCCGGTCCTGTCCCTGCTCACCGTCACCGGAGTCCGTCTGAATCGCGATTTCAGCATCGCCGAGGTGCTCTACACCCATATCCGGGGACGGGCCGCCGAGGCGGAAATCGACAAGGCCCTGCACCGGGCCAAGGGATTCCTGCGCACGCGCCTGGGCAAGGAACTCAAGTTGCGGGCCATTCCGGACTTGCGCTTCACCTGGGACACCTTCCTCGAGGACATGGTCTATGACGCTCCCCCTGAAACAGGTCGTTGAGTATATCCGGGAAACGGACAATTTTCTGATCGTATCCCACGTTGGTCCCGACGGCGACGCCCTGGGATCCATGCTGGCCACGGGTGAATTGTTGCGGACCCTGGGCAAACGGGTCGAACTCTTCAACGAATCGGGCATTCCGGACCGCTTCACCTGGCTACGACCCAAATGGGAGATCCAGCGCGAACTGCCTCGGGTCGAGCCGGAGGTCATCATCGTCCTCGACTGCGGCGGACCCGAACGGGCCGGAACCGTCATCGCCCCCTGGCTTACGTCCAAACCCGTCATCAACATCGACCACCACCTCGGCAATCCCATGTTCGGCGCCCTGAATTGGGTCGACCAGCGGTCCTCGTCCGTGGGGGAAATGATCGGCATGCTGGCCCGCAAACTCGACGTTCCGCTGGCGGGACGACTGGGCGAGTACGTCTACCTGGCCCTCATCTCGGACACCGGAGACTTCTGCTTCAACAACACCCGACCCGAAACCCTGGAAATGGCCGCGGAAATCCTGCGCCTCGGTCTGCTCCCCGGCCCATTCCACGAACAGAAACAGTCCACGGGCACCCTGAACCAACTCCGGATGCGCGGCGAGGTGCTCCAGCAGGCCCAACTCCATGACGGCGGCCGCGTCACCCTCATCGCCTTCACCCGCGAAATTTTCGAGCGCACCGGCACCGGCCCCGAGGACACCGAAGGTCTGGTCAACACGGTGCTCTATGTGCGCGGCGTGCAGGTGGCCATCAGTCTGCGCGAGGAAAAGGACCGGATCAAATTCTCGCTGCGCTCCAAGGGCAGCACCAATGTCCAGGTCGTGGCCGCCCGTTTCGGCGGGGGCGGACACCGCAACGCCGCCGGCGGCCATCTGTTCCTGGACATGGACGCCGCCCAAAAAGCCCTGGTCGAGGCCGTGATCAAGGAGCTGCCCGCGGCATGAGCAAACCATCCTTCAAACAGCTTGACGGCGTCCTGGTTTTGCATAAACCCGGAGGCCCGACGTCCACGGACTGCCTGAACAAGATCAAATGGAACCTGGGCCAGAAGAAAATCGGCCATGCCGGCACCCTGGACCCCATGGCCACGGGCGTGCTGGTCGTGCTCCTGGGCCAGGGCACCAAACTGGCCAATTACCTGAGCGCGGACCGCAAGACCTATCGCGGCGGCCTGATCCTGGGACAGACCACCGATACCTACGACGTGCAGGGCGCGGTCCTGGCCAAGGCGGCCTGGGATCATCTGACACCCGCGACCGTGCGGGACGAAATCCTGGCTTGGAAAGGGACGATGAGCCAGGAAGTTCCACCGGTTTCCGCAGCCAAGCACGAAGGCAAGCCCCTTTACGCCCTGCACCGGGCAGGCAAGGAAACCCCGGTCAAGGTCAAGGACATCACAATTTTCGACGTGGAGATCCTGTCTCTGGATCTGCCGCGCGTCACGTTTCGAGTTACCTGCTCCGCGGGAACCTACATCCGCTCCCTGGCCCACAGCCTGGGGATGCGACTTGGGTGCGGAGCGGTGCTCAGCGAACTGGAGCGGGAGGCAAGCCACCCGTTCACGCTGGATCAGGCGCACAGCCTGGAAGCGGTGTTGGACAGCAAGGACCGGCTCGCCGAGCTGGTGCTGCCCATGACCGAAGCCCTGCCGCATTGGCCCAAGCTGCTGCTCTCCAAGGAGCACGCAGCCCTGGTCCAAAACGGGGCGAGGCTTCCGGTCAGCCTCTTTCCGGCGTATCCGGCCCAGGCCGGAGACTTGGCGCTCATGCTCGCGCCCACGCGGGAGCCGTTGGCCCTGGTGGAAGCACGACAGGCCGACCAAACCCTGTCCTGGGCCATCCTGCGCGGGCTCTGGCAATCCTGAACTCTGGTTCGCGAAAGGCAAGAATCAGGCGGAAGAAACATTAAACCGGAGGATATGGCTGTGGTCTTAACCCCTGAACGCAAGGCTGAAATCATCAAGGAATATGGCAAAACCGAAACCGATACCGGATCTCCCGAAGTGCAGGTTGCCCTGCAGTCGGCCCGGATTGATTATCTGACCGCCCACTTCAAGGGCCACCAGAAGGATCATCACTCCCGGCAGGGGCTCCTGAAACTCGTCGGCAAGCGCAGAAACCTTCTGAAGTACTTGAAAGAAAAAGATATTCAGCGCTACCGCGATCTGATCGCGAAACTCGGTCTGCGCAAGTAGACATCCAAGGCGGGACCACTGGTCCCGCCTTCCTTCTCCCCCAACCGCACTCCTGGCGGCACTTTTCGCGGTTTTGTGTTTAGTCCCTGCTCCAACTCGCGGTTGCAGCAGGCGCTAAACACCAAACCCGCCGCTGCCACGCACGGAGTGCCCAACTACATGAGGTTCATCATGGCATTCCATACCACCAGTCGCAACATCCCCATGGGCGATTCGGACATCGTCATCGAACACGGCAAACTGGCCCTGCAGGCCAGCGGCGCGGTGACCGTGCGCTGGGGCGACACCATCGTCCTGGTCACGGCCACCCATCAGGCCATGGACCGCGAAGTGGATTTCCTGCCCCTGACCTGCAACTATCAGGAAATGCTGTACGCCGCCGGCCGCATCCCGGGCAGCTACTTCCGACGCGAAGTCGGCCGCCCCAGCGACCACGAAACCCTGACCTCGCGGCTCATCGACCGCCCCATTCGACCCCTCTTTCCCAAGGGCTGCGCGCACGAAATCCAGGTCATCGCCACGGTCATTTCCTCGGACAAGGAGCATTCCTCCGACATCCTGGCCATGATCGGAGCCTCGGCCGCCCTGCACATTTCCGACATCCCCTTCGCCGGTCCCATCGCGGCCATCCGCGTCGGCTACCGGGACGGTGAGTTCCTGCTCAACCCCTCGTCCTCGCAGCTGGCCACCAGCCAGTTGAACATGGTTCTGGCCGGCACCCGCGACGCCGTGGTCATGGTCGAGGGCGGAGCGCAGTTCCTGTCCGAGGACGTCATGGCCGAGGCCGTGGCCTGGGGACACGCCCAGCTCCTGCCGATCCTGGACGCGCAGGAAGAACTGCGCGCCATCCTGGGCAAGGAAAAATTCGTGGTCGCCCCCCCGGCGGAAGACACGGCCTTGATCGAGGCCGTGGCCGAACTGGCCTCCGCCCCCCTGAAGGACGCCCTGGCCGTGCCCGGCAAGATGGACCGCAAGGACGCCAAGAAAAAAGTTCGTCAAAACCTGATGGAAGCCCTCGCGGCCCGCTTCCCCGAAACCCCGGAACGCCTGAAAGGCGTGGGTGAAGTTCTGGAGCGCCTGGAAAAGAAAATCGTCCGCCAGCGGATCATGACCGAAAAAGTCCGCATCGACGGCCGCGATCTGACCACGGTCCGCCCCCTGACCATGGAAGTGGGCTTCCTGCCCCGCACCCACGGCTCGGCCATCTTCACCCGCGGCGAGACCAAGTCCCTGTGCACCTGCACCCTGGGCAGCAGTCGGGACGAACAGCGCGTGGAAACCCTGGCCGGCGAAACGTCCCGCCGCTTTCTCATGCACTACAATTTCCCGCCCTACAGCGTGGGCGAGGCCCGGCCCCTGCGCGCCCCGTCCCGGCGCGAAGTCGGCCACGGAGCCCTGTCCGAGCGCGCCCTGGCTCCGGTGCTGCCAGCGGCCGACGGCTTTCCCTTCACCATCCGCATTGTCTCCGACATCATGGAATCCAACGGTTCCTCGTCCATGGCCTCGGTCTGCGGCGGCACCCTGGCCCTGATGGACGCGGGCGTGCCGATCAAGACGCCCATCGCCGGCATCGCCATGGGCCTGATCAAGGAAGAGGACGAATTCCTGGTCCTGACCGACATTCTCGGTGATGAAGACCACCTCGGCGACATGGACTTCAAGGTCGCGGGCAGCCGCGACGGCGTGACCTCCATCCAGATGGACATCAAGATCGCCGGCATCCCGGCCGAAGTCATGCAAAAGGCCCTGCACCAGGCCAAGGACGCCCGCGTGCACATTCTGGATCAGATGGAAGCGGTCATCGCCAACCCGCGCGGCGAGCTATCCAAGTTCGCGCCGCAGATGGACATCGTGCACATCTCGCCGGAAAAGATCCGCGAAGTCATCGGACCCGGCGGCAAGAACATCAAGGCCATCTGCGAAGCGACCCAGGCCGACATCGACATCGACGATTCCGGCAAGATCTCCATTTTCGCCCCTGACCAGAACTCCCTGGCCAAGGCCCGCGAAATGGTCCTCTACTATGACCAGAAGGCCGAACTGAACAAGGACTACGACGGCATCGTCAAGAAGATCATGGATTTCGGCGCTTTCATCGAGATCCTGCCTGGTCTCGAAGGCCTCTGCCACATCTCCCAGCTGGCCCGCGACCGGGTCAACGTGGTTCAGGACGTGTGCCAGGAAGGCGACGCCATCCGGGTCCGGGTCATCGACATCGAGCCCTCGGGCCGCATCAAGCTCAGCCGCAAGGCCATCATCCTCGAAGAACTGGGCGAGGAGCCGGAACCGGAACAGCCCCGCGCGCCCCGTGGCGATCGACCCAGAGGCGACCGCCCACGCGGCGGAGACCGTGGAGGCGACCGCCGTGGCGGACCGCGCCGCGACAGATAACTGCAATCCCCGCCCAGGCGGGGATTTTTTTTGGGAAAATCAGCTCAACCAGGAGTATGCGGCGGCGCAGGCGACGAGGCTGGCCACGCGAAAGCCCTGACTGCAGAGAATCAGTTCCAGGGCCAGGAGCGGCTTGTAGATTCCGGCGTAGTAGGGAAATTGATGCCGAAAGGCGCGCATGGGCGAGGACAGGACATTTCCGACCACCAGCGCGATGACCACGTCCCGCACGGACATGGACCCGCTGTCGAGCAAGGCTCCGGCGGCGGCCATGCCGGCCGAGAATTCCGCCGCGAGCTGAAAAACGATGATGCCCATGGCCTTGGGATGGAGCCAGGGCAGGCCGTCCAGGTAGTGGGCCAAAAAACGCTCGGCCAACGTGAACAGGCCATGTTTGTGCATGATGTCGACGGCGACATAGATGGGCGCGGTGATGGCGATGATCTTGCGGATTCTGCGCCGGAACCGTTTCCAGGTCTTGTCCAGGACTCCCCGCCAGGTCATGGCCTCGACCGGAGGAATGTCCACGGCGTGGCAGCGGTCCACGCCCCGGAGCAGGACGCGGCCGACGAGCAGGATGCACAAGGTCCGCAGCACGGACGAACCCACGGTGATGCCCAGATAGATGAAGGACGCGGACTTGAGGATGGGCGCGGTGATGAAGACCATGGTCGGCAGGTGCAGAAAATAGGTCGGCACGCTGTTGAACAGATTGGACAGGATCAACTCGCGCCGGCTGAGCCGCCCCTGGTCATAGGCCTCGGCCAACATGGTGTTGGCCGTGACGCCCGAGACGAAAGCCACGGAAAAACTGGCCGCCGAAATATCGCACAAGCGTCCGACGCGGGCCAGGGGCTGGGCCAGCCTGGCCACGAAGCGGGTCCAGTTCAGGGCCTCGATCAGGTTGCCGACGAACAGGCCGACGGAGACCAGGGTCACCAATTTCACGAGGGGATACAGGAGGGAATGCCAGGCTTCAGCCAGATTCATCGCCCGCCTCCGCCGTCCGTGGTCCGCCATCCCCGCCCCTGCCCCGCGAACCACGCCAGGATCGCCCCAAGGGCCGCGCCGGCGGCATTGGCCAGGGCGTCGCGCGGGTCCATGAATCGGCCCGTGGGCAAAACGCCTTGCCCCACTTCCAGCACGACGCCGACGGCCGCCGCCCAAAACACTGCCCGCGCCCCGGTGGCGAGATGGCGAGGCCAGAGCGCGGCCAGACCGGCATAGGCCAGAAAATGCATCAGCTTGTCGCCATGGTCCACGGTTTGGGGCATGGCCACGGGCGCGAGGGAAAGGACAACGACAGCCAGCAGATAAACGCCCCAGACGAGGGTCCGGACGCGAATCACGAATCGAGGTTCACGCATGGGGCGTGACCTATGCCAAAGCCCCTGACAGGGCAAGGTTTCGGGGTTCTTGTTATTTGCTCGGCAAGCGTCTATGGGCTCGCCATGTCGAGCACACCCCGCATCTGGATCAGCGCCGGCGAAACCTCCGGCGACCTGCACGGACAGCTTCTGGTCCGCGCCCTGCGCGAGCACTGTCCGGACGCCCACTTCCTGGGCATGGCCGGCCCGGCCATGCGCGCCGAAGGGGTCGAACCCATCCTGCGGACAGAATCCCTGTCCGTCATGGGTTTCACCGAGGTTCTGGCCCAACTGCCCAGGATCATCGGACTCCTCGGCGTCATCGCGACCAAACTGAACGAAATCCGGCCCGACGTGGTCGTGGTCATCGACGCTCCGGACTTTCATTTCCGCGTGACCCGCATCGCCCGCCGCCTGGGCATTCCGGTCGTCTATTACATCAGCCCCAAGCTCTGGGCGTGGCGCGAGGGGCGAACCGCCTTCATCCGCGACCATGTGGACCGCCTCGTCTCCATCCTGCCCTTCGAGGTGGAGTTCTACGCCCGCCACGGTCTGCGCATCGACTATGTCGGACACCCGCTCCTCGACGCGGTTCGCGCCCCGGACATCCTGGCCGTCGAACCCCGGCCCCGGCGTATCGGTATTCTGCCCGGCAGCCGCCGCCGCGAGATCACGTCCCTCTTGCCCATCTTCTCCCGCGCGGCCGACCTGCTGGCCACGCGCTTCGCGGATCTGGAATTCGTCCTGCCCGTGGCTCCGGGCATGGATCGGGCGCTTTTGACCCAATGCTGGACATCGAATCAGCCCATCGCCTTGGTCGAAAGCGACGCGCGTTACGCCACCATGCGCTCCTGCCGGGCCATCATGGCCGCATCGGGCACGGCCACCCTGGAGACCGCCCTGCTCGGCGCGCCCACGGCCGTGGCCTATAAATTCTCGCGGCTGAGCTTTTGGCTCGGGACGCTACTGGTCAAGGTCCCCTACATTTCCCTGCCCAACCTCATCCTCGACGCGCCGGTCTTCCCGGAATTTCTCCAGCACGAAGCCCGGCCCAGCGCCATCGCCGCCCAGATCGCGCAGTGGATTCCCGATGGCCCGCCCCGACAAGCGGTCCTGCGCCAACTCGACGCCCTGCCCGGACTTCTGGGCGGAGGCGGGGCCACGCGCCGCGCCGCCGCCATCATCCTGGAGACAGCCAGGACATGACGCGACGACTGACCCTGTATTCGGGACATCGGCCAATCCGGGAACTGATACTGACTGCGGCCGGAGACGAATTCAGCACCACCATCAAACCCGTGAACGAGGCCACGGTTCCCGACCATCTGGGCGCGGGCATCCTGGTCCTGGACCTGACGGACCAGCACGAAGCCGAGGCCGTCCGCGATCTGTTGGAACGCTTCGCCGTCGCGTCCCAAGCCAGCCGCATCCTGTTCATGATCTCCAAAAGCGCCCTGCTGCCCGAGCCGCAACTGCTGCGCCAATGGCGCGCCGAACCGTTGCTGCCGCCCTTCGAGCCGCGCACCATCCACCTGACCTTCAGCCGGGTGGCCCTGGAACTGAACGGAGACGGACATGCGTCCAGCGACCCGCGCCATCTGGACGTCCTCGCCCTGACAAAGTCCCCGGTCATGCGCGACGTCTACCGCAAGGTGCAGATGGTCGCCCCGACACGGACCACGGTGCTGCTGACCGGCGAAACCGGAACCGGCAAGAGCTACCTGGCCAAGCTCATCCATCAGTATAGCTCGCGGGCCAGCCGCCAATTCGTCAGCGTGCACTGCGGGGCCTTGCCCGAATCCCTGATCGAGAGCGAACTCTTCGGCCACGAAAAAGGCGCCTTCACCGGCGCGTCCCGAGCCCGCAAGGGCAAATTCGAGCTGGCCGACGGCGGAACGATTTTTCTGGACGAAATCGGCACCATCACCCCCACGGCCCAGATCAAGCTGCTGCACATTCTCCAGGAAAAGGCCTTTGAACGGGTCGGCGGCGAACGTCTCATCCCGTGCGACGTGCGCATCATCGCGGCCACCAACGAAGATCCGGCCCTGCTCTGCGAGCAGGGAAAATTCCGCTGGGACCTCTTCTACCGCCTGAACGTCTTTCCCGTGGAAGTTCCGCCCCTGCGCCACCGCCCCGAGGACGTCCTGACCCTGGCCGAGGAATTCATCCGCGCCTTCCGCCAGGACGCAGGCAAGAACATCACCGGCATCACCCCGCGCGCGACCGAGGCCCTGCTGCACTATTCCTGGCCCGGCAACGTGCGCGAGCTGGAAAACATCGTGGAGCGGGCCTGCATCCTGGAAGAAACGGACCAGATCCACGCCGAAAGCCTGCCCCTCGAACTGCTGGCCCTGCGCCCCGAGATCTCCGCGACCAGCGCCACGGGCGGCGACACCCTCATGCCCCTGCACGCGGCCCGAGCCGCGGCCATCGAGGAATTCGAACGCCGCTACCTGTGGACCCTGCTCCAATCCTGCGGCGGGAGCATCAAAAAAAGCGCCGACGCGGCCGGAATCACCACCAGACAACTGCACAAGCTCATGACCCGTCATCGACTGGACAAAAAGACGTTCCGCTCCCGGACAAAAAAGATCCCCTAGTTCCGCTTTTCAAAAAAAGAACTTTCAATTCTGATCTTGAAGCAGAGGGCAGGGCCTTGCCCGTTTCCATCCCGTGAAAAACAAGAATTATTTTTTCCGAAACAGCGCGCCAGCATGACATTGCATCTTAATATTTCAATATATTAAGAAATTGGCACGAAGTGTGCTGTCGGCCGGCGCGTCAGCTGGAGCCGTTCCGCCGAGAATCTCCGATTCGCGCCTCCAACTCTTTGAAAACACGTAAATTCCCAACAATCAGCCGCAAGGACCCGCCGCTCATGAAACACCCCGTGCGCACACTGCTGTTCACGCTCTGCCTCGCCGCCGCCCCAGTCGCGGGCCGCGCCGGCGAAACCGTGGAAATCCACGGCATTCTCGAGGAAACGACCTCGGGCATGATTCTTGTCACCGACGCCTCCAGCTACATGGTGCGCGGCGTCGACGCCTCCGGCCTGGACGGCCGCAAGGCCATCGTGCTCGGCGACCAGGGCGAGGACAACGGATTGGAATACATCGACGCCATGGAAATCAAGATCGCGCAGTAGCGGCCGACGCGCCCGCGGCCAAGATCGCACTTGACAATCGATTCTCCATTGTTCATCAAGACCGTCATGCACGCTTTCCCCTCCTCCATTCTTTCCATTATTCTGTCCGTGATTATCCGGTCACGATCGGGGGAGTGACGCATCCAAAGACCAGTTCGCGCGAAAAAAGCCCCCGACCACACGGCCGGGGGCTTTTTTTTTCGCGGACCCAGGCGCCATGCAGGCCGCGCCGTGACCAGCAACCAACCCGGGAGACCCATGCAGACCATCCAAATCTATGACACCACCCTCCGCGACGGCACCCAGTCCGAGGAGCTGAACCTGTCCACCGAGGACAAGCTGCGCATCGCCACCAAACTCGACCACCTAGGCGTGAGCTATATCGAAGGCGGCTGGCCCGGGTCCAACCCCAAGGACAAGCGCTTTTTCGCCGAGATGCGGCAGTACGAACTGCACACGGCCAAGCTGGCGGCCTTTGGCTCCACCCATGCCGCCAAGGGCGCGGCGGACAGCGACTCCAACCTGCAAGCCCTGATCGAATGCGGCGCGCCGGTGCTGACCATTTTCGGCAAGACCTGGGACATCCACGTCACCGACGCCCTCAAGATCACCCTGGAGCGCAATCTGGAACTGATCCGCGATTCCCTGGCCTTTCTGCGGCCCCACGCGAAGGAACTGTTTTATGACGCCGAGCATTTCTTTGACGGCTACAAGGCCAACGCGGACTATGCCCTGCACTGCCTGCGCACGGCCTGGACCGCCGGCGCGGATCTGCTTGTGCTCTGCGACACCAACGGCGGAAGCATGCCCGAGGAAATCGCGGCCATCATGGACGCGATCACGGTCGCCCTGCCCGAGGCCCGTTTCGGCATCCATGTCCACAACGACTGCGAACTGGCCGTGGCCAATTCCCTGACCGCCGTGCGTCATGGCGCGGTGCAGGTCCAGGGGACCATCAACGGCTATGGCGAACGCTGCGGCAACGCCAATCTGTGCTCCATCATCCCCAACCTCGAACTGAAGATGGGCTATTCCTGCCTGCCGCACGGAAATCTGGAACGCCTGACCAAGGCCTCGGCCTTTGTGTCCGAGGTCGCCAACCTGCGCTGCTTCAAACGCCAGCCCTACACGGGCCAGTCCGCCTTCACCCACAAGGGCGGGGTGCACGTGGCCGCCGTGCGCCGCAATCCGCGCACCTACGAACACATCGAGCCGGAACTGGTCGGCAACAAGCAGCGCATCGTACTCTCGGACCTGGCCGGGCAATCCAACATCCTCTTCAAGGCCAAGCAATACGGATTCGAATTGGACAAGGGCGACCCCTTTGTCCTGGAACTGCTGACGGAACTCAAGAACCGCGAAAACCGGGGCTACGAATACTCCGCCGCCGAGGCGTCCTACGAGCTGCTGGTCAACCGCGTCCTGGGCCGGGCCCGGACCTATTTCCGCCTCATCAGCTTCCGCATCATGGATTCGGTCTTCACCGAAGGCGCCGAGCCCTTCACCGAGGCCACCGTCATGCTGCGCGTCGGGGGCGTGGTCGAGCACACCGCCGCCACGGGCCAGGGCCCGGTCAACGCCATGGACGGCGCCCTGCGCAAGGGGCTGGAACGCTTCTACCCCAACCTGGGCGAAATGCGGCTCTTGGATTTCAAGGTGCGGGTCCTGACCGGAACGGCCAGCGAGGAAGGCCATCGCGGCACGGCCTCCGTCGTGCGGGTCTTGATCGAATCCGGCGACCAAAAAAGCCGCTGGACCACGGTCGGCGTGTCCTACAACATCATCGAGGCCAGCCGTCAGGCCCTTGAGGATTCCATCAACTACAAGCTCTTCAAGGACGACCAGAAAAAACTGACCCAGGCCATCCGCGAGATCTGACGAAAAAGGCCCCGAAACGGGGCCTTTTCTTTTCGCGGAGACGAAAACCGGGATTATTTCAAGCCCAAGGCTTCCTTGACGTGCGGGAAATCGATGATGGAGCTGACCAACTGGGAGCCGTGCTGGATCTTGATCACATCGCGCAGCTTGTGCCGGGACAGGATGGCTTCCATCTTCTTGGCCACGGAAAAGGTGTCGTCCCGGACCACAACGATGGGTACTTCCAGGACTTCGGCCCGGGTCATGATGATGTCGTTGGGATAGAGATTGCCGGTCAGCACCAAGCACTGACACTGCCCTTCCAAAGCCACCAGCTGCACGTCGGAACGATCGCCGCCGACGATGATGGCCGATTTGCGGCTCTTGCGGAAGTGGGTCATGAAGTTCTCGACCTGCATGGTGCCGATCAGAAAATTTTCCACCACCCGATCGGACTTGTCCTGGGCCGTGATGACCTTGCCGCCCAGCCGGTCAGCCAAGTCCGCGACCTTGATGGCCCCCATGAGCGGATCGCTCGGGATCTTGCCCAGGACCTTGATGCCCTTGCTTTCCAGAAAGGGATGCAGGAGCGAATCGAGTTCCTCCTTGAAGGCGGGCGGAATGTCGTTGAGGAGCACGCCGATGAGTTGGTCCCCCAGCAATTCCTTCATGGCCACCAGATAATCGTAGTTCAGTTCCTTGACGTAGCGGTCGATGATGACGCCCTTGATGCCGAGGGCCTTGATGACGCTGATCCCGTCCACGCCGCAGTACTTGCCTGAATACATGCTGCCCGAACCGGCCACGATCATCACGTCCTTGTCCTTGGACAAGGTCTCGTAGGCGGCCTTGATCCTGGGCATCAGGTCCTCGCATTTGCCGGTGAAGGCCTTCATCTTGAAGTCCTGGTCCACGACAACGGGCGTGACCAGGGCCGGATCTTCATTCTGGCCCAGGATGTCCTGGACGAAAAAGGCGTCGGCGTCGCCCAGGACCCCGTTCTTCTCCTGCGGCAGGGCTCCGACGGGCTTCATGTACCCGACCCGGTACCCTTCCTTCTGCAGCTTGAGCCCCAGGCCCATGGCGATCATGTTTTTCCCGGAATAGCCGGAAGTCGCGCCCACATAAATTCCAACCATATTCCCCTCCTGATAGGATCTGAACTGTTCTCTCCGACCCGGCCAATTCCTAATCCGCTTGCGCCAGCAGCGTCATCCGCGCCCCGGCCACCCAGGCCCCCCGCGCGGTGGCCAGGACCGGATCGAACTCCAGGGCGTAGATTTCCGGAAAATCGAGCGTCATCTGGGACACGGTCAAAAGTACATCCTCCAGCGCCCGCAAGTCCAGCGCGTCGCGCCCCCGTTCACGTTTCAAAAGCGGAAAGGCCTTGATCTCGCGCATCATGTCCGCCGCGTCCTCCAGGGACAGCGGAGCCAGGCGCAAGGAAAAATCCTTGAAGATCTCGGCCTGACTGCCGGACAGGGCGAAGCGGATCAGCGGGCCGAACTTGGGATCGCGCTGCATGCGGATGCAGATCTCCCGCGGCCGGCCCAGGATCATCTCCTGCACCAAGCAGCCCGAGACAAAGGCTTCCCGCCGCACACACTGCACCCGCGACGTCAGCTGGGTAAAGGCCGCGCGCACCTCTTCCGGCGTGTTCAGCCCAATCTCCACGCCGCTCACGTCGCGCTTGTAGTCGATATCCGGCGAGGCGATCTTGAGCGCCACTGGGCAGGCCAGCCGCTTGGCGATCTTGGCCGCGCTCTTGCTGGTGCGCGCCAGTTCCGTGCGCGGAAACTGCAATTCGTAGGCCTGGAGCAGGGGCTGCATCTCGAAACCAAAAAGCTCGGTCTTGCCGGCGGCCAGGCAATCCGCCACGAAATGCTCGGCCTTGGCCTTGTCCCGGCGGTAGCAGACCTCCACCGGATAGGGCTTTTTCTTCCATTCCGCGTAGGTCAGCATGGCGTCCAGACTGGCCAGGGCGGCTTTGGGGTAGGAGTAGCAGGGCAGGCCATGGCTCTGCAAAAATCGTTTTTCCTCGACCACCCCTTCCTGCCCGATCAGACACACGGCCACGGAACGGTCTACGGCCTTGGGCACGGAAACCAACTCGCGGGCGATCTCCGACAGATCCACGCCCAAGCCCGGAGCGACGACCACCAAAACCATGTGGATCTGGCGGTCCTTCAGAATTTCCGTCACGGTCTGGGCATACTGGCTCGGAGTGGCGGCCATCCCGACATCGACCGGGTTGGCGATCTGGGCGTATTTGGGCAAGACCGCGCCCAGGCGGGTCACCGTGCTTTCGCCCAGACGCGGCAGATTCATATTGGTCCCGGCCATGCCATCGGCGGCCAGGACGCCCGCTCCGCCCGAATTGGTGACAATGGCCAGGTTCGGTCCCTTGGGCAGGGGCTGGGTGCCGAACGCGCGGGCCAAATCAAACAGCGATGACAAACTCTCGGCCTGGATGATGCCGGCCTGCTTGAGGGCGGTTTGATAGGCCCGTTCGGACCCGGTCAAGGCCCCGACATGGGAGGCGATGGCCTTTTGGCCATGCTCGGTCATGCCGGCCTGAAGCATGATCACCGGCTTCTCGCGGGTGATGGTCTGGCTGATGCGGGCGAAGCGGCGGCCATTGTTCATGCCCTCCAGATACCCGATGATGACGGAGGTCTCGGGATCGGCGGCCAAAAACTGGAGCATGGAGGCTTCGTCGATGATGGCTCTGTTTCCGAGGCTGGCGAATTTGGAGAATCCGATTTCCTCGCTGGCGGCCCAGTCCAGAATGGCGTTGCACATGGACCCGGACGGAGAGAAAAACGCGATCTTGCCGAGGTCCGGCAAACGGGAAATGAGCGAGGCGTTCATGCGTTCGGACCACGAAGCCACGCCCAGGCAATTGGGCCCGAGCAGGGTCAGATTCCGACGCGACGCGACTTGCACGATGCGCTCCTCGAGATAATACCCGTGGCCGCCGATTTCGCGGAACCCGGAAGACGTAACGATGGCGGCCTTGACCCCATGGTCCGCGATCCGCTCCAGGGCCATGGGCACCCGCTCCGGCTCCAGGCAGACCACGGCCAGATCGATATCCGCAGGAAAATCGACCAGGGCGCCGTCGTCCCCAACCCATTTGACGGGCGCGAGCTTCCCCTGATACCCCCAGCGTTCGAGATTTGACAGCACCACGGACGCGGCCGCGCCCGCGCTGTCGAAGGTTCCGATCACGGCAATGGCCTTTGGGGAAAACAGGGCGTGAAGATAAACGTCTCTCATGGAGTACCTAGATGTCTCAAGAAGTTCCGGTGGATGCACTGCGCTGGCTGCAGTCTGAAATCCATTATGAGTTCAAGCAAGTCAAGCTTTTAATCCAGGCCATCACGCACACGTCCTACGCCAACGAACAAGATTGCGTACATAACGAGCGCCTGGAATTCCTCGGAGATGCGGTGTTGGAACTTGCCGTGTCCCATGTCCTATTTGTGAAATTTCCAGAAGCACAGGAAGGCCATCTGACCAAGATGCGTTCCGCCCTGGTCAGCGAAACGGCCCTGGCCGAAGCAGCCAAACGGATCGGACTCGGCCCCTGCTTGCTGCTGGGCAAGGGAGAGTCGACCCAGGGCGGGCGGGAAAAAAATTCCGTTCTGAGCGACGCCTTGGAAGCGGTGCTCGGCGCGATCTATCTGGACGGCGGCCTGGAGGCCGTGATCCAGTGCGTCAATTTTTTGTACGAAGGGCACTGGCCCGTTCCTCCACGAACATTCCGACCGCGGGACTTCAAAAGCCAGCTCCAGGAAATGACCCAGCGCATCTGGAAAGCCCGCCCCGCCTACGCCCTGCGCGACAGCAGCGGCCCGGAGCACGCCAAGCAATACGTGGTGGAAGTCACCCTCCCGGACAACAGCACCGTCGAATGGGCCGAAAGCAGCATGCGCAAGGCCGAGCAGGGTGCGGCCGCGCGCGCCTTGGATATTCTGCGCACCATGTACCCGGATTGAGCGCGACGACCACGGAAAAGGCCCTCGCCGCCCTGGTCACGCGGCCCAGGAGTCGACCGCGCAGACAAGAAAAGCCGAGGCTACGCGCCCCGGCTTGTCTTTGATCAAAGCCCCAGCCACCTTGTTCCGCCCGGTTATCCCTGGATGAGCTGCATGGCCATCTGCGGCAGGGAATTCGCCTGGGACAGCATGGCCACGGCGCTTTGGGTCAGGATCTGATTGCGCACAAAGGCGGTCATTTCCTGGGCCACGTCCACGTCGGAGATGCGGGATTCGGCGGCTTGCAGGTTTTCCGCCTGAATGGTCAGGTTGGTGATGGTGTTTTCCAGACGGTTTTGCAGCGCGCCGAGATTGGCTCGAATCTTGTCCTTGGACACGATCGCCTCGTTCAAGGCTTCCAGGGCCTGCTGCGCGCCCTGCTGGGTCGAGATGCTGAATCCGGCGTTTTCGACGGACTGATTGCCCACGCCCAGGGCCGACGCCGTGGCGTTGCCAATCTGGATGTAGTAGTAATCCTCCGCCGAATCGTTGCCGGCGCCGAAATGGACCTTCAACTTGCCGGTCGAGACCAGGCCGGATCCGTCGTGAGTGCTCGAGGACAGGTTGCCATTCAAAAGATAGATGCCGTTGAAATCCGTGGCATTGGCGATTCGGGTGATTTCCGAGGCCATGGCCTGATACTCGGAATCAATGATCAAGCGCTGATCCGAGGTGTAGGTGCCGGTGGCGGCCTGTTCCGCCAGCTCCTTCATGCGGATCAGCTTTTCATCGATGACTCCCAACGCCCCGTCCGCCGTCTGAATCAGCGAGATGGCGTCATTCGCGTTGCGCACGCCCTGATTCAAGGACGAGATGTCGGAGCGCATGAGTTCGCGGATCGCCAAGCCCGCCGCGTCGTCGGCGGCGGTGCTGACGCGCAGGCCCGAGGACAGGCGCCGGGTTGAGACGGAAAGATCATTATAGGACTGGGACAAATTTCTGGCGGCATTCATCGCCATCAGATTGTGATTGATGACCAAAGACATGAGATTATACCTCCTTGAACGGTTATGCCCACTTCAAGCAGGGAGAATGCCAGTTTTTATTTCACATTGAATTTCGGTGCCTTAAAAAGAGAGACCACGCATCTTCACGCTCCATCCCCGTGCACCAGGTCAAAATTGCCTCGCGGTAAAGTTTTTTCGCCAAAAGCCGATACGACTTACGACAGAATCTCCAGGAGGAGGCCTCGGCCATGAAAATTACCTCGCTTGTTTCGGAATCCACGGATTTCCATCCCCAGCTTGAATCAATCACTGTCCCGCAGCGCCCCGGAGAGGACATGCCCGCCCGGGATTCCGCCTCCGCCACGGCGCGGGGCGATAATCAAGCCGATCATCCCGAGAAGGCGGAAGATATTTCCCTGCAGAAACTGCAGAACGTGACCGAAGCCATGGACTCGTACATGGCGTCCATGGGAGTCAGCCTGAAATTCAATATCGACGAACGGACGGACACGGTCCAAGTCGAGGTTCGCGATCCGGAAACAGACAAGCTGATCCGCAAAATCCCGGCGGATGAGATGCTGGACTTGGCGGCGTCCATTGAAAAAATGATGGGCCTTTTTCTGGACCGCACCCTATAGATCCCAGTTCCATAAATGGAGCAAGCCCTCGGTGCGTGACGCGCCGAGGGCTTGCTCCATTTATGGGCCAGAAGAATTATCGCTTGAGCTGAATCAGCGTGGTCAGCATGCCATCAACCGTGGTGATGGTCTTGGAGTTGGCCTGAAACCCTTTTTCCGTGGTGATCATCTTCACGAATTCCGTGGCCAAATCAACGTTGGACTGTTCCAAGGAATTCGAAGCGATGCTCCCCTTGCCCCCGGTATTGGCCAAACCGGTGATGGGCGGCCCGGAGGAGCTGGTCTCGGAGAAGAGATTTCCGCCCTCGCGGTACAGGGCATAGTTATTGTTGAATGTCGCCAGGGTCACGGCGAACAGTTGCAGGTTCTGACCATTGGAATAGTTACCGGTGATGACCCCATCCCGATCCACGGAAATATTTTGCAAAAATCCGGCGGTGAAGCCGTCTTGGGACTGAAAAATCGTCGTGGAACCAGTGCTGTAGTTGGTCGAGGCCAGCGCGCTGATCTCTGGAGTGGCGATACCGTTGATGGCGTCCAACGCTTCCGCGCCCGAGGCGTAGGTGCCGCCGCCAACGTCAGTGATCAAGGTCTGAAGTCCTCCAAGGTTATTCAGTCCTCCGCTCCAATTCGTCGATCGATTACGAATACCAAAATTGATTTCGATATTCTTGGATGAGCTACCCGTATCCAAGGTCTCGTCCTTGGGCGGGACGTTGGCCGTCAAAGCATCCGTGTCCGTGGCCGTGATGCTGCCGTTTTCGGACCCTAGAAAGTTGGCGGTACAGATCGGATAGCCATTCTGCGAGAAATTGGCCGGAGTCCAATTGTCAATCCTGCTGGCGTCCGTGGCGAATGTGCCGGCCACGGCGGGAACAACCGGCGGTCCTGGATCACTAGGCACGGGTTCCACGCCTCCGGCGCCAGCATAGGGATTGTTGATGGTGAAGGCCGACATGTCCTCCATCTCTCCGGCCGCGTTGAAGGTCATGGTCCCGGCCATGAGAATCCCCCGCTTGCTGACATCGGTCTGGGTCCCCCAGAACTCGCGATTGTCCTCGTTAACCGGCACGGTGACGATGTATTCCCAATAGCGCTTGCCTCCTGCACTATTGACCACGTCCGGGTCTTCCACGGGATCCATGTACACGGTCAGATTATGGGCCGTTCCATTCTCGT